>NZ_QDDL01000012.1 GCF_003097315.1 Pelagibaculum spongiae | reverse complement strand
TGCTTTGTCTTGCCAACGGTTCAGTGTTTTCAAGCTGATATTCAATATATCAGCAGCTTGGCGACGGCGCGCACCCTCAGTAATGGCTTGATGAAACCATTCCAAACACTGCTGGCGCTGTGCAAGTAACGTTAGTTGTCCTCGCTGTCGATTCCGTACCAAGCATCGAACTTTTTTGAAAGAATCAACAGCGTGCTCGCCTCTGCAAGTGCTTTATCTTTACGTCTCAATTATTTTTCTAACTCTTTGATTTGATTTTATTTTCATTTTCTTTTTCTTTGAGCGTTTTTCGAGGTGTTTTTGATGCTTTCACAACCGATTGGTTGCCGTGAACACAAGCCTGCTTCCATTGTTTTATCTGATCTGGATACAGACCTTTTTCACGGCAATATTCACTCAGATCAGCTTCATTAAAGCGGGCGGTTTCAAGGACAACAGCAAGCTTAGCTTCAGCAGACCATTGTTCAGAACTCAGATGTTTTTCAGGCACGGGATGACCAGAGAGATTGAATCGTTTGCGCCAATTGTACAATGCTGCTTCAGAAATACCTTCTTCTTTAGCAAGCACAGCAATGGATAAGCTTTGAGGGGGTAATAATCTTTTTAAAACAGCATGTTTTCTTTCTTCAGAATAAGAGGGCATGTCCGTAATTCCTGCCATCCTTAATTGAAAAAGGATGGATTAAGTTAAGGGACAACTATCCTGACAGGGCGGGACAGATCTCAGTTTTACATCGAACTACACGCCTTTACACTTGCTGTGAAGGGGCCAGTAACATTCTCCGAATCATATCATTCCTAGCATAGAAATAGAGTAGTACAAAGTAATTCCAGCTAGGTTTTTAATAGGAGGTTTGTGAATAGGAGAAAATACCTGTGTGAATTATTTTCTTTGATCTCCGTGAGATATTGTTTCAATGCGCTTGCATTGTTTTGAATGGTTTTAGACACTGTGTAAGGTTTTTGAGGAAGAAAACGACTCTGATGCGGATTATATAGAACATTGCTATAAGCTATAAATTGAATAGTCCGAGTTCGATTTTATCAGAGCTGGTAGACGAGAGCAGGATGGTGCTCCTAATGCCTTGTGGTTCAATGATATGAGTATTAATTTTAGCTGCGTCTTCAGGACTGCTGAAATGAAAATTATCTGGGTGTATCAGATGATCAAGCCAGGCGATAACTATGCTCGCTATCTGTTGCGTCCTGTCTTCAGTGGCAGGAACCTACATGACAGCAGCCGCGATTTTCGTTTGGCTGAGGGTAGCTAAACCTTTCATCTTTTAATTTTTTAATTTTTACTTCGGTTTTTCTTGTAAAAGAAGATGCAAGGAAACATTAATTAGTTTAAACGTATGATTTAAAGATAAATTAATAATAGTTAGAATTAATTAGCATTTATATTTTTAATATAACATCTTGTTGTCAAATCTTCCGGTATAGGTTGTATTTATATCGTCTGGCCGGGTTGTTGTGTAGCTGATTGTGCGAGGTGATGTATGGTGGGGGGCGTTGTTGTGCAGTGCTCGGTATGGATGCGGGAGTTTTTAAAGCAGCGGTCTTTGGAGAAACCAGATCGACGTGGGCTCTATGCCTATCATTGTCAATCTTTGGAATACATTCGGTTGCGGGAAATTCTTCACGGATTTTCACCATCGGAACAGTCATTAAACGATGCAACCTGTGGTTGTTTTGTTATTTACTGTGCGGAATGGTTTCGTAGGGAATACAGAAGTGAATATGGATGGCAGTGGGAAAAAATACATCAGTCTCTAGAAACTGATCTTTCTGCTTCAGAGCGACCTGAGGTGATGGAACGCGGGTTCAACTTTTGGCTGCGACCATTACATACTTACACGGACGAACGAAGAGACTTTATTGGCTCGGTCTTCAGTGAAGGAGGTCTGCCATTTCAATTACTGCGCGAAGATGGCAGTCGTTTTCAAAGCCTTTTCAACAACCTGCTTAAAAAACACCAGTTGCAACAATTTACCGGCTCGCGTACCGCCGATTTGGTTGAGGACCAGCTTCGTAAATATAGCTTCCCCAAAGTGTTTACTGAACCTGCTTCTATTAGCCTGATTGCGGATATGGTGGATCAGCTAATTGTACTGGTTACTGACTACGCTCTGGATGAACATAGTGAGCCAGTGAAAAGGCTGGATAGTGTGCATGCAAGATGGCGTGAAGAATTTCCTCTTCCGTTGGATGAACAAACCGGTAAAGAATTCCTGAATGGCTTACTCACTCAAGCTACCTGCGAGCAAAAATTAAATCGTAGCAGGCGCGATGAATTATCTTGCACGCATTTTTGGTCTAAAAATAATCCGCATCATTTAATTGTCAATATTTCTCTACCCAAGAAGTTGGAATTTTCACTACAAATTCAGCCATCAACTACTTATTTTGACCTGACTTTAGTAGAAGATGGCCAGGCCATTGGGGATCTTGGTGCAGTATTTGCCCGTATCAACAATCAGGTCGCAGAACTCACAATCAAGCGGCGCATGTTCAGTTGCAAACGGAAAAACTGCACTGCGTCGTTAAAGCTAGTAGCGACTGCGGGTGGGGTAGTTATTGCTGAAAAAATGATAAGTAATAGCAGTGTTGCTTTGGGTGAAGAGCCATTAGGATTTGAACCAGACCAGCAGCAATGGCGTTTAGCAGGCCAAGCTTCATTTAGTTCTGCTTCAACAGATCTTTTGTTGATGTTGCCAGAAAACACTCAGGTTAAATTGGCTGATCAGCAAACTACCCAGTTGACAGAATGCCCATCGGTGTTGGGCTGTTTGTTATATCGACTTCAAGGTAAAGCGCAACTACATATAACCAATCATGAGCATTATTGTATCCAGAGTGGTGCAGTCTCTTTGGCCCAGCTGGGACTGGATCTGGTTTATGCTGATCTGCCTCTTAACTGGTCATGTAAACCAGCGCTGAGTTTTATTGGCCTACCTAAAGTGCAATGGCCGAGGGGTGCTGGTGGATTAGAGCAGGAAGCCGAACTGTTTATTTCGGGTAAATCACATCAGCAAGTGCCATTAATCGAACACTATGGCGTACATTGGTTATCGGTGCGTAATCAGACAGGTAATACGCTGCTGCGTAGAAAAATTGGAATATTGCCCGCAGATTTTAAAGTGGAGCTCATCAGTGGTCAGCCTGGTGAAGGAAGTATTCTGGTGCATTCACAGCATCGCTGCTTACTGCAGTTACCAGATTGCAGTAGCATCATCACGAGCAAGCAGGTTAAACATTCGGGTTATACCGAGCTGCAATTAAGTGCCAAAGCACTCCCGCCATCAATAATTACCTTGCAAGTAACTCCAAATTTACAGGAGCTGCCTATTTGCATTGAGCTGCCGTTTCCAGGTAGTGGCTGTGTAGGTTTCGATGCCAAAGGCCAGCGCTTAAAACCAGATCTCTGTATAGATGAATTGTTGGGAAGTCGTCTGTATCTTTACGGGCAGCCAGGCAGAATTACCGGTTACGATGTTGAGCTTGGCCTCAAAGGAAGTCATTCCCGTCAATCTCACTATCATTGGCGCTATCAGGCCGACGATAAACCAGTAGAAATCAGCCTGTATGCGATACGCGATCAAATTGCCGATATATTATCGTTAAATAGCGGACTGGATCAGGTTGCAGAGTTGAGAATATTTAGTGCTGGTAAAGAGCAGCTCTACCGAATACGTCGCTATGCTATGACATTAGAATATGATGCTGAATACCAGCAAGTCAGCTTTGGTGTTATGCACGATCAAAAGGCAGAAACACACAGACTGCAGTTGATGCTTTTGCATGACCCACTGCGTGCGGAGGCCCTTCTAACCTCTCAATCATCGCAGGGTGTAGCAACCGGTCTTTATGATTTGCCAAATTGTATTGAAAAAGACGGTCCTTGGCTGGTATTGCCACAAAAAGATTCATCGGTAGCCTTCAGGCCACGCTTTATTCCGGGTAATCCGATCGCTGTCAATTTCGGGGAAGATATCAAGACTCTGCATAAAGCATCGCGGGCGTTTCGCCATGGTGAATTTGTCAGTTCGTTTGATGGTGTATTTGACCAGATGGCGATGAACCCAGAACATAGTGGCTGGCAATTTTTGCGTGACCTGTTGAACCACTATGGCTACTTGCCACTGGCAACTTTTGAAGTTTGGAAATCTTTTATTCATCACCAACCAGTGCTGGCAATGGCATTATTCAAATTTGAAATGAAGACTTCTTTTCTGGTCCGCCTAGAAGCCGATTTTCCTTTCTTTTGGGAGTTTTTCCCAATTACTGAAATTCAGTCAGCAGCAAGATATTTTTGTGATTGGATGATGAAAAAAGGCCTAGATCAAGCAAGGGCACAAATGATCGTTAACAAACGTTTTAGTGCGCTGGGCAGTTATTTTTCAAGTTATGGTGCAAGTATTGAAAAGCATTTAACGACTCAATCTCAAGATCAGGAAATGAATTTCCCCAAGCCAATATTTGAACAGGTCGTGCTATCAGCTTGGCATATGACATTGATTCGGCAGCGAAGTGAAGCCAAATGGCCGGAGTATGCAGCAACCAGTTTACAGCGATGGTATCTGCAGTATGCTCAGAAACTGGTGAGATTCCCGTCGATCAATGATCATCAGCGATCCGTAATATATTTACCAGTGTTTGCTGCTGCAGTTACTTGTGGTCAGGCAAGAGTAAGTGATGTATTTATAAATGATGCTGATGCGGTGTTTTTTATGCGACAGGTCAGGGATTTTGACCGCGAGTGGTTTGATTCACTGTATCAATATTGCGTAATTAATTATTTGAAAAACGCATAAACAAAAATTTTAAAATAAAGGCAGTACCAGTTAAATGAGTCATTATTTTTCTTCCCTTATTGATCAGACAGTTTCCCGTTCCACTGAATCAACACTGAGCATTCTGGGGATCACTAATCCCGCATTACGTCAGCATCTCGGTTCAATTATGAGTGGTGAGTGTGGTGAATCTGGAGCTTTTCTGGCACCACCTGTATTTGAGCAAACATTTGGCTGGCAAGAATCTTCTGTCACCATGCAGCAGTTAGTTGACCAGTCACAGCTGTTGAGTGCAGAGATTGTAAAAGCACTAGATAAAGCACTTGGACGTTCCCGTTTTGGTGCGGATTGGAAGCCGTTTGTTCACCAGTTCAACAGTTGGCAGTCTTTGTTGCAAAAAAAGCATTCGGTTGTAGTTACCAGTGGAACTGGTTCGGGAAAAACCGAATGTTTTATGATTCCGGTATTACAAGATTTATATCAGGAATATCAGGAAAATAATCAGCAACCTTTGGAAGGCGTTCGGGCGCTGTTTTTATATCCACTTAACGCATTAATTAATTCTCAGCGTGAGCGTTTAAGCGCCTGGACGCATAGTTTTGGTAAGGGTATGCGTTTTTGCTTGTTTAACGGTAATACTCAAGAGCTAAATGCCACGGTTCGATCTGAACAAGTAAAAAACCCTAATGAAGTTTTATCGCGTGAGTTGATGCGTGAGCATCCTGCGCCAATTTTAGTGACTAATGGCACCATGCTGGAATACATGATGGTACGCCAGGTTGATGCTCCAATAATCAAAAAATCCCGAGAACAAAAATCCCTGCGTTGGATTGTGCTAGATGAAGCCCATACCTATATCGGTTCCCAGGCGGCTGAATTGGCGCTGCAATTACGTAGGGTGATGCATGCTTTTGGTGTAACGCCAGACCAGGTTCGCTTTGTTGCCACATCTGCCACTATTGCCGGTGATGACGCTGCTGACCAACTAAAAAAGTTTTTATCCGATTTATCTGGCGTACCTTGTTCTCAAATTGATGTTTGGGGAGGCAGTCGTGTTGTGCCTTCTCTTGGGCCATGTAAGCAACAACCGGTCTCGTTGGAGATGCTGGAGGAAATGCCTTGCGCAGATAGTCAGGAGCCAGATATTCACCCCCAGCGGTTTAAGGCGTTGATTGATAGTCCCCAAGCGCGCAAATTACGCCAGTTGCTGGTGAAAAATAAACAGCTCAGGCTAGATCAGTTGCTAGATGAAATGAAGCAATCCGGCTGGAGCCTGTCACAAAATGAATTATTACGTTGGCTCGATCTAGCAACAGGGACCAAACCCAACAAAGATGCTGATGCTTTTTTAAAATTGCGAGCGCACCTTTTCCAGAGAACAACCAGTGGGCTATGGGCCTGTTGCGATAAAACCTGTTGCGAGAAACAGCATTCTTCTCTCAAAGATACCGATTGGCCTTTTGGTTATGTGTATGTCGATCAGCGACAGCTTTGCCGTTGTGGCAGTCCTGTTTTTGAGCTGGTCTTCTGTAATGATTGTAATGATCCTCATTTGCTGGCACAGGCTAATCAGGGAATATTGACGCAATGGAAAAGTGGTCATGATGATGAGTTTTCTCTTCAGGCTGAAGGCTCTGGCGATGATGAATATATTGCCATCAGTGATCCCGATCAGCAGAAAAAATCAAACCGAAACAAACAGCCGGTTGTGTTGTCTGCTGCAAAGCATATCAGCCAAGAATACCAACCGCTATTATTGGATCGTAGCAGTCGAACCTCTGTGATTGAGCCTTCCAATGCAATAGAGTTAGGGCTGCGAGAAATAGAAGCACAGTGTAGCCAGCCAGGCTGTCGCTTTACTGGCTTTAAAGATGGATTTCCATTTCGCAGAGCCTTGCTAGGCGGCCCTTTTTATGTGGCAAACGTAGTCCCAACAGTATTGGAATACTGCCAAGATTTTTCTGACCCTGATAATAAATCCATCGGCCCACAGTCATTGCCAGGCCGTGGACGCAGGCTGATAACCTTCACCGATAGCCGTCAGGGCACTGCACGTATGACGGTAAGAATGCAGCAGGAAGCTGAACGAAGTCGTTTGCGTGGGCTGGTACAGCAGACCCTTGCTTGGTATCAGCGGGCAGCCAGTGCCAAAACAACGAGTAGTAACCAGCCTGAAAAAATCGAGGTACTAATTGCCAAGCTTGAAAATGATGTAGAGCTGTATTCATCTATGGGGATCCAGGATGAACTCGAAGAGACTTTGCAAAAACTGCAGCGCTACCGAGCCATGTTGCAAGGCGGTACATCGGTGCCTTTGAAAGCTTTATCTTGGAAAGATATGATTAAAGAGCTTTCACAAAAATCAGATATTAAAGCCTCAATTCTTGAATTTAATAAATATCATAAACCCGAAATATTTGACCAAGTTACTGGCCCACATCGACTGTCAGAAATGCTGCTGTTCAGGGAATTTATGCGCCGGCCAAAGCGACAAAATAGTCTGGAAACACAGGGTTTAGTTCGGGTAAGCTATCTGGGGCTAGATAAAATTAGCCAGCTACCAGAGCATTGGCAGCTGCATCAATTGACGCTTGATGACTGGAAAGATTTTTTAAAAGTTGCCTTGGATTTTTACGTTCGAGAAAACAGCTTTATTCAGCTGGAAGATAGCTGGAAAATCTGGATTGGTATGCGCTTTTCTGAAAAAAGTCTGCGTAAGCCACAATCTAAAGAAAAAGATGAAAACCGGATTAAACGTTGGCCACAAATTCGCAACGGTAATTATTCCCAGCGTTTAATTAAACTTTTATTGCTAGGAGCTGGTTTACAGCCTGCGGACAAAATAGCCGTCGATATGGTAAATGACTGGTTAGAGAAGGCTTGGAAAACTCTAACCTCAGCAGAATCAGTACTTAAATCGGAAGACAACCGCTTTTTTTTACCGCGGGAACATTTGCAGTTTTCCTTAATGGAGAAAGCATTTATTTGCCCAGTAACTAATAAGTTATTAGATACTACTTTTAAAGGATTTACTCCCTATCTACCGCAGCACATCAACTTTACCTGTTTAACGCCGCAGAAATTATCGCAATGGAAAACCACAGAAATTGAATTACCGCAAAGCTGGCATTTTGATAACACCCAAGATGATTATCAGTCAGGGCTGCACAACATTCGTCAAATGCTGGCCGGTGACAGTAAAATTCGGCATCTGCGTCAGAAAAACCTGTGGACGGATATTAATGACCGTACACTAGAGGGTGGTTTTTATTATCGCACCGCAGAGCATTCAGCACAGCAATCTGCAGAGCGGTTAAAGCAATATGAAAAAGACTTTAAGCGGGGCAGAGTCAATGTGCTTAATTGCTCTACAACTATGGAAATGGGAGTAGATATTGGTGGAATATCAGCAGTTGTAATGAACAATGTTCCTCCCCATCCGGCAAACTACCTTCAAAGAGCAGGTAGGGCAGGGCGGAGTAAAGAATCGCGTGCTCTTGCATATACATTATGTAAAAACAATCCGCATGACCAGCAGGTATTCGCTCATCCAGACTGGCCATTTAAAACCAGTATTCCGGCACCTGCTGTTACACTCAGCTCGCAAAAACTGGTGCAGCGCCATATTAATTCATTGTTATTATCGAACTTTTTGTGCAATCACCCAGGGGCCACACAAAATGAAATAACCCACTTGAATACAAAATGGTTTTTTGATGAAGAGATGGGTGAATCCATGTGCCAGCGTTTTATAGCGCTATTGTCTGCAGTAGAGTCAGACTTGGATACAGCCATTGCCCGTCTAGTCAAAGGCACTGCTTTAACTGCTGTGAAACCGAGCCAACTGCGAAGCCATACCAGATCTGCTATCGAGAGGCTGCAAAAACGCTGGTTAGTGACTTTTAACTATTTGCTTGAGGAAGAAAAGCAAGCAGTTAAAAAAAGCCCGTATCAAAAAAGAATTCAAATTGAAAAAGCCCGTCACTGCAAAGAATATTTATTACGTGACTTAGCCGCACGAACATTTTTACCCGGTTATGGTTTTCCAACTGATGTGGTGAATTTTGATAACTTCAGCATGGAAGACTTTATTCGAGATAAGAAAAACCAATCTGGAAATTACTACGATCGTGAAGATAATGTATCTCGTTACAAGGGGTTACCATCTCGCAACTTAGCAATTGCGATTCGGGAGTTTGCCCCAGGTGCAGAAATTGTTCTGGATGGTAGGGTATTTCGCTCCGCAGGTGTTTCATTGCATTGGCATAATTTGAATGCTGATAGCGTTGAAGAGCAGAAAATCGATATTGCCTGGCGTTGTGACCGTTGCGGTGAAGTAGGGTATCAGGAGGGGTTATCCCAGCGGGATACTCTGATCTGTACCAATTCGGCCTGTCAGGCGGAAATAGCACCGGAAAATACTCGCAATGTGCTGGAGCCTACCGGTTTTGTAACTGATGCGTATGCACCGGTATCTAACGATATTCATCATCAGAAATTTATCCCGATGCAAGCGCCATGGGTGTTTGTCGCTGCTTCAGTATCTGTACTTCCCAATCCAAGGCTTGGTCATATGACAGCAGGTGCCGAGGGCAAAGTGTTTCATTACAGTGCTGGCGAACATGGATATGGCTATGCGCTGTGCATGAGCTGTGGCCGCGCCGAGTCTATGCTCTCTGCCGATAATTTCCCTGACCAACTCAATCCGTCAGCAGCGCATTTTCCGCCGCGTCCGGGCAAACATGATAAGGATGAAAGTAATAAGCGAGTTGCCTGTCGCGGTTCTCAAAGCATTCGTCCTTGTGTGCACCTGGGCTCAGTTGCTACTACTGACGTCTTCGAATTAATCCTGAGAAACCCTCAAACCAGCGAGTATATTGCTGATACTGATCAGGGAAAATCAGTAGCGATTACATTGGCAGTTGCCTTGCGTGCATCACTGGCAGAGGTGCTGGGTATCGCAGCATCGGAGCTGGGTTATGCGAGCCGCCCCAGCAAAGTGGAAAATAGCCAGTCGGTGAGAATTATTCAGCTCTATGATGTGATCAGCGGTGGCGCTGGTTTTGCAACTAGTGCGCCCTTACATATTGAGCGTGTTTTACAGTTAATGGCTAAAAAATTGAACTGTGATCACTGTGAAACAGGCTGTAGCGAGTGCCTGTTGGATTCACAAACACGTCATGATTATGATCGGCTCAATCGGCAGATGGCGTTGGAATGGTTGGGTGTAGAGTTTTCCCGACATGTTGGCTTAGAGCATCAGGACAAATGCCAAATGCCCGATGCAATATTTGCCCCGGGAAATCTGGAGCAGGTGATTTTAAGGATGATAGCCAATGGTGCAGACCGGTTGAGCCTAGTTGCCGGTGGAGATCCACAGAACTGGGATTTACTGGCACCTCAATTTAAAAAATCCTTACTTAGTTATGTCAATCTTCACGAGTTGTCAGTTGATTTTCTGGTGCCACAACAGATTGAAAATGAGGAGATCATTCAGGATCTTAAACAGCTAGCCTATGCTGGAATTAACATCTGCAGCACCAAAACGCTATCTGACAAACCGATTGCAGTGCAGGTCTATATTGCAGATCAACTGATCAGTATTGCCAGCGGCACATCTCCACAGCAGCCTAGTTGCAACTGGCACCAAGGAGATCAGTTGGTGGTTGCTTCAACCAGTGAGTCGGCATTTGACCTTATTCCCTTCGCATTTCCGATTACTGATGTGCCGCAGCAAAATATTCCAGCACAACCTACAATTGCTGATCTGCAAATACAGCAGCAATTAAATGGCCCTTATATGTCATTTGGTGATCGTTTCTGGCAGTTTGTTTCCAGCAAAAATTCACAGATAGAACAAATGTTGCAATCGGTGAAGGTAGAAAAAATAACTTACTCTGACCGTTATATTCAAAACCCTGCTGCTGTGGCTATTCTTGGCTCATTATTGGGCAGTTTCCGATCGCGTATGATTGAAGATGCACAAGTGCATGTCACAACACTGTTTAAAGCCAATAAACAAGTTGGTAAACGTGCATTTGATGACTGGGCTTATCAGGATGACTTTGAAGCATTTACAAGCAACTGGCTGGGAGCACTGACTGGCAAATCGGTTCACGTAACAGTTAAAGATTCCAACCGGGATATTGCTCATCATCGACGTCTGGATATTTATTTGCAAGGCGGCAAGGTAGTGAAAGTTCGTTTTGATCAGGGGGTTGGCTACTGGAGAATCCAGTTTAACTCTAGCCGAGATATTTGGCTAGATTTTACCGCACCGGCCGCACAACAAGTTAGCCAGCTGGCGCAGTCAATAGAACATGCCAAAGTACAAAGCTCAGAAAACAAATGGGCAACTGATGTTGTTGTGGAGCTGATCGAGTAACCTGGTGTGTTTTCTAATCTAATTATATCCCAAGCACCTTATTCTATTCTGGTTTAAGTGCTTGGGCAGGGTTCATTGAGCACTTTTTTGTTACTTTCTCTGCCTATGCCTTAATTAATTTTTTGCCACCATTCAGCTCAATAAGCTAATTACTACAGGATGCTGCTTAATAAATTCAGGCCACTCATTTCTCGCAAGCAAATTAATACCTTCAGATGCAGACACGTCATGCTTTAAACAACTACTTAAATACGATCTAAATAAACAATAGTTTTCTGTGCTCCCTGCCGATCGGAAACAACCTGATATCTTTTGCTGCACCTTGAGCATTCGTATCTCTCGCTCTTTTTGATGAAGCCTTTGCATCGGTCATAAAGCGCAAAGTATCATCTTCATAAATGCGTAAACGATCCAGAAGATTTCTCGCTTTACTTTGTTTGGGACGACCCCGTTTGCCCGCTTCACTTGGTTTTTCGGAGCTTTCTTTCTCGCCCCGCGTAATCAAGCTGCGGTAACGTTTTCGGCACCCTTTGATGGCCGATTCTGATAGTTCACCACCCGCATCGGTGACCGCTTGATTGATTTTAAGAAGCAGCGTATGCATCAGCTTTGCCCATCGACAATCATCCTGCTCATGGGCACGAATCAATTCTCTAAGATAATGAGCATTGCAATACTGATGCTGACATTTAAATTTCAAATAAACACTCCAATGGTCATGCACCAATACACCTTTGAAGCGAGGTAACACGCCAATGTTTTTCATTGCCTGCGCACCTCTCTGTTTATGGGGTGTTAATAGCGCCCAATGCGTGCTGGAGATACCGTGAACCCAATGGCGGGATGCATTAATATTGACGCCCGTCTCATCAGCACACGCCACATCCGCTAAAGCAATTTGCTCAATTGCTAATGGCTTAAAAACACGATGTAATCGCTGAGCAAGCTGCTTATTAAAGTTAACCAACGTGCCCATGCTGAGGTCAGCGCATCGTGGCTGTGGTTTATCCTATGAATTTTTCGTTGAGCGCTTCAGTCGTGCTGTTGACGCCGCGCTTGTTACATTCTCAAAAAAAGACCAGCAAAAAGCGATCTCAATTGCATGCGATTGGGATTATGCCCCGAAAGATCAAAGGGCAAGACAGCAGGTATGGTTGCTGGAAAACGACTGTTGTTGCCATGGCATTGAGTTGGGGTGTTGCCCAGCCGGATGTGGCTCTTGAGTCTTTGGAGGACACGATGAACACATTAACAAGCAAGTTGGAGCAAATGGCTTATGGCCATGCGACTTCCCAGTTCATTAGTAGTGATAATGATTTTGAAGGCACCTGGTACGAACGCTATCAGTTTTTGGCTGATTGCGTTGAAAACAGCATTGACCCAGATGGGTGGTTTGCCTGGGCACCTTTTGAAACATGGGAGTGGCGCGACATCGTCACCAGTATTGATGATGAAGCTTCTTCACTGGTAGTCACAATGAAACAAGCACTGGAATATGCCAAAGGCGGTATGGTGGTTTCAGCAATTAACGGTTCTCTTGATAGCGATATGAATCAGTTGGATATGATCCAACTGCTCGAGCTAGGCGCAAAAGAGCAGCAGTAAAACCACAGGTGATTTAATTCACCAAAATACGATGATTTTAGTCCCGGAGGGTGTTGCCCTCCTGGGGCGCACCTATCCGGACGTTGGGTTCGTTCAACGAAAGGAAGGTTAATTATGGATAATCGTACCATGTATAAGGAAATCAGCAGGCTGAGTACGTCTGACCTTTTGGTTTTCAAAATGGACTACACCCGAAGTATTTTTCTTTTTAAGTCATTAAAGTTAGGTCTGGTTGGCTTATCAGGAATTTTTGTCGGGCACATTATTAAACCGCTTATTTCTGGGCAAGCTTTAGCCTGGGTTGAATATATCTCTGCAGTATTGGCACTCTATTGTGTCAGTGGACATTTAATCCTAGACGCTTGGGAATCCAGTGCTACGGCACTCAAAGAACTGATTGTTGATCTACTTGCGATCCGAATGAGTAGAGCCGGAAAGAAGTCTTGACAAAAAACTTCAACGGGATTATCTATTTAGGAGGAATTAAGTTATGTGGATTACAGTCATGAATCTTTTAATGGTGCTAGCAATTTTGCTGCTCTTTGTGTTCACCGGGTTAGCGGCTCGTGCGCATTTGCATGAACGCCATGCTTGGAAGGATATTGAGTTAAGAGCAAGTCAATCTGGCATTAAAAGATTTGACGATTAAGACAAAAGGCCTCTTCGGAGGCCTTTTTTATGACAACCTAAAAAAACCATTAGAAAAGCTTTTAGCTGATATCGGTTTTATGTATTTTGACACTTTTGACTACCTTCGATCCATTTTTGTGGCGGACAGGGCTCCACAACGATGTAAGCAGAAAATAGACTAGACAACTGATTTTCGTTCCCATATTGAAGGCCCGCTTTTTCTGATATTTCTTGGGCGAGACTATTTTCATCTGACATCCAATTTATGTATCCAATATTACCTTCGTGGTCTTTTATCAAATATTCAGGGACACAAGAAAATTGAGTAACATCGATTACAACAACGTTTCCCGAAACCCTACCAGCCAAATTGTGAGCTTTTGTGAGAGCGGTTCCCATAACAGGAATTGAAGTTATTAACCCCATGCCTAAACCCAAAGTATTGTTTTTTGCACTTTTCATTGCATCTGGGTAGCAACCACTAATATCGTTCATATCTCCAGTAGAAATAGCTGCTTTAGTAGCATAACCTTGAAGTAGCATATATCTTGATAAAGAAGTGGCAATTGCTATGCAGCGACTTGGATCTGGTTCTTTGAAATTAGAAACAAGAATAAAGCCATCACCAAATTGGTGAGCGAAAATTCTATCCCAGTAGTTCTTATTTGGATCGCCAGGATAAACCTTTTGCCCTATCTTTATGACAGCATCCATAAGCTGGTGTAAACCCCGAATCGCTTTAGTCTGGGTTGCATCGTTATACTCATAAAGATTAGAAAAACCCTCTATATCAATACTTATGCCCCAACGTTTATCCACGATACTGCTCACCTCTAGATCACACCTCATCATGTTCAACGCGATTGTTGGAGAATCTACTCGACGATTTCAAAGTGTAGAATCCTCACCTCAACTTGAGAGCTTGGTGTCAGCTCGTACATGAATTGGTTGTTTCGAGATATCCGGGTTGTCATGGGTTTGATACTCGGGTCAACCGTTCCTGACACCCGCCGTGCGAGGCGAGCAGGGAGAATTCCGGAATAAACTGACGCGAAATACTCGACCGGTTTGCCATCATGGTCGTTGAATATGACCATGAAGATGATATTCCGAACTGGCTCTCGTAGCTTGTTCCGAAGGCCAAATGTAAAGTCACCATATGAGGCCAACGAACCACTGATGTCGCCTTTCCATCTCACGGCCTCACCAACAACGCCATCAATCGCGTTGCCTGATTGGAGTGAATCGAATATTGACTTCGCCTTCTTGTCTTCCTTCAGCTTGCCTAACGGCAATATTGGCTGCTCGCGATCAAGGAGAGACTTAAAGTACTTCGCAGGGATCGCGAAGTTGAGATTCTGACCTCCTCGAAGGGTCGCCACAGCGACCCCTACGACTTCTGCGTCCACATTCAAGACTGGACCTCCGCTGCTACCGGGAGAGATGGGTGCAGTGATCTGGAGCAGACTATCGTTGTCAAGCTTTCGGATGCTGCTGATGATACCAGCAGAGAAAGTTGCTTCTAGTCCTTGGGGGTTGCCCAGACTATAGATTGTATCGCCAACCTGTGGGGTTACTGCGGACACTGAAAGGGGTGATGCTACGAGATCTTTAACAGAGAGCAATGCTAGGTCTCGAGATCTGTCGAACGCAAGAATACCGGCGATTTCCAGCTTCTTCTTATTGCCTGCTATACGGACGTAACCTGAGGATGCACCCTCGATCACGTGGTAGTTTGTGATGAGTTTGTTTGTAGAGACCACAAATCCGCTACCGAGAGCAAGGGGTTGACCGTTCGCATCTTCAGTCACAATCAACACGGTCGACGAGGAGGCTTGCTTGGCCACTTCCTGAGGAGTCGCTGCCCAAGCTCCAAAAGAACAGCCGAGGGCTAGGACTGCTGTGAGTAACGCAGGTAATCTCTTCATGTTTCATTCTCCAACATTATATTAGGTAGGAGGAAAACCCTGCTTCCTTGGCCCGTATATCTGGTCGAAAAACAGCAAGGTCAATCAACCCCATTAATAAGACGCCTCTGTTGTCACTCGGTATTAGCATCCTGCGTCTTATCCATTTAGTCGTCGTTTTACCTGATATTACCCGGTTATCTGAGCAGCTCAGCTTGCTTTAGCTCGATGCTGTAATTTTTTTATTGATATTTAAGAGTCGATTAGAAAAGGCCAAACTGCTGCTGCGACTGGTCTTCAAGCCCTACAGTTTTCAACATTACAACAGAAGGTTAGCAGTACTAAGATGCCGCAAGCATTCTATTTTCGTCAAACTATTTACGTGCCGATTAGTCACCTTAAAATCATCTCAACATTTCTTGATGAATTAAGTTGAAAAAAACACCGATCACCCAAAATTTCAAGCTTATCCAATATTAGTTATTTTTATGGCGTTAACACCACATCTGCTCTGCTGTACAGTAAATAGTGAGTTAATATTTTTATTTATAAATATATCAACAGATTAAAGCGGTGGTTGGCCATTTTTCGTGAAAATATATCTGAAACATGAATGAGAGTTACTTGGGAAAGTTGCTGTCTTTAAGTACCTGATCATATATTTATTCTGCTTAAAGGGAGTGTCTTTAAGCTACTGATAAAAGTATTGAACAGAGTTGGGTGGGGACACTTGGGTATCATTCAGAATTTAATGATGACCTGTCGGCCACATGATATGAATCCTTCAATTTATTCAGGTAACCCTAAAAATTTCGTTACCATTTTTGAAGGGAAAAATATCTTTTAAATACCGCATAGATCACTTTCTGCTCGGCATAATAACCTTCTGTTTAGACAAAGAAAACGTGGTGGTTAGAGAAAATTCAAAGCATTAGAGTTGATTCCTGAAAACAAATACCGATTTTTGTGCTCAGACATAAAAGTTCATATTTTGGTTAGAAGATGCGTTCACTATAGCCAGGATTATGCATACCATCACAGCCACAGCTTTTGGAAATTACCGGAATCAAAGCTAACCCACCGTTTTCACTGAAGCTGCCTGCTCTAAGTGTTATCACCAACTAAAAAGGATCACACTTGCAAGATCCTTTAGCCATTCTTTTACATCATTGTTTGCATATTATGACAGTTTTAAGTTCGGCCATGCTCGTTATGTGGCTGAGTTGAGCGGCATAGCACCACTAAGAATCTTATGGGGTTCATGGTACATAGGAATGCGACAACCAAACAGCACCCCCTCAGGATGAGATGGATAGTGAGCAGTACTACCAGGTTGCTTACGACGATGAAACGATTATTTGGCAAGGTGGGCCATCCCAGTGGGTTAACCTCGGAACGTTTCGTTGGTGGGGTGGCTGTTTGGTTGGTGCCATTATGTTTTTGGCCATGTGGACTGATCATTTAAGTGTCGGTTATGGACCAATGATAAGAGATGCTATTTCATGGGCTTGCTATGTGCTGATTTTCTTTTCAATCATCAGTGTCTTGCATGCGTATCTTTTTGTTCGCTACGAACGCATTGTAATTACCAAAAATAAAATCAAAGAAGCCAAAGGAATAACCAGGATTTTTCGTCGTGAATTATTTTGTGAAATTAGTGGCATAAAAGATATCAGTAGTCCACCGGCAGGACTTTTAGGCCTTGTTGGATTGTCGACTCTCGTGATTGAAACCAATGATAATGATCAGGCCGAAATTAAAATCCGAGCAATCAGAGATCGTGACGCACTGATTCAAAAGCTGCTTCCAGTCTGGCGCACTTTGAAAATGGAGCGAAAGGGTTATTTTGGCGGCTAATTAAGCACTTGAAACCCTGTGGGATCAAATCATATGCTAAGGCCTAAAAGATTATAGTTTTCAATTTATTAAAAATTTATTTCTAGGGGTGCTTCCTTGATAAGGAAGGCAAAAGGATCACGCTACCCCATGGGTTTTTGCCATCTCAGGACTGTTTAGCGCAATATAGGGAACAGCTATAAAATTTATGTTTTCTTTATTCGTGAAAATCAAACAAATGGGCTTTAGGATACTTAGTTGTTGACTTAAAGAGTTTTCGATGTGTAGAATTATTGTCAGGCACTGGGTAGCCTCCGGTTGGTGTTAGTATCTTTACCAAAGAAAGCCCGCAAAGCGTAACGTCCTATATATCTCCAATCACGCTTATTCTGTTTTTCCTTGCCCATAACGGCTTTAAGATACACCAGAGAACTTCTGGGAGTCATGTATTTAGGAAAGACAAATGTCTGTACCAAATCGCTTTATAGCTACCAAGAAGTTCCATGTTGTCCCTGTTCTGGGATTGCATCCTGACGACATAAAAAAAGCAACAAAAAAACTGTTTCGTGATAGAGAAAAGATTGGTCATGTCACTCTTCTCAACCTGATTGCTTCATCTCTCGGTTTTACTGGTGGTTTTTCTGGGTATGGGGATGACTATCAAGAAAAGTTAGAGCCTTTTATGAAGAAGCATGGGCTGCATCAGTGGGATGATCTTGTGACACCCCAGTATCGGCCAGATGCAAATGCATCCTTGGCACTCGATGTTGAAAAATTGTCTGACAGACTATTTTTTTCAAATGAAACAGCACCTTCAAAAATATTTACTGGGTACAATTTTGACTATGCCCGTCGTTATGATGATGGTGAGTGGTGCTTTAATCAATGGGTACAAGCTCAACCAGACCCCATGGGATTTTCGTATAAGCCTAATATAGAACACCTCAAATTAGCGATTGAGAGCCCTAATAAGATAATTGATATATCGAAATTCCCTAAGTTTGGAAGAGACGATAACAATATTTCTTATGCCCATCTTGTCCTAGGTGGGCATATGTTCCATTGCATTGAACCATGTTTTAATTTACGGGGCGACCTCTTGGTAAGCCCTATATCACAAGGCATCACGGCAAGTGGCAGGTATTTCACAACCAGTTCAACGCAAAAAGAAAAAGCTTTATTAGCTGAAGGTGAGGAGCTTTCCTGTGCGATTTTCAGACGAGAAATTGAAAGCCAGGATAAAGGCTGGGTTGAGGTTGTTCCGTATAATGAGAAATTAATTTTTCTTAAAGGGAGTGATGGTTGCTATGATTTTGTCATTAAAGGAATGAAAAAAAAGAATTTTAATCATCAAATTTATGCGCCGTTCTTAAAACCATCTGATATCCCTCGTCAAATGAATGCTCTTTATGATTTTCAGCGCTGGTATTACTTCGAGTATGCAGGCTGCCATGCCCTTGATGAACATAAGGCTGAGCAACACTATTATCAGAATGGTGGTGAAATTCGTAACTATCCTGGTGAGTGGGAAGTGTGGAAAACTTATTTTTCTGATATCGATTTGTATGCGTATAAAACAGTTAAGGCTTCTGACAATTTTGCCCGACCTATGGACTTTTGTCGTGTTGATGCTGCAGGTAAACAACTCAATGTTTCTCAATTAATCACCATTGATGAAATTATTAAATTTTCAAACCAAAACTCAGAGTATTTTGAGCATAGAGAGGCAATAAAAAAAGGTAAGCCGGATCGTTTGGATACAATGAACGCTGACAAAGCAGAGTTGCCTGCTGCCGTTACCTGGTTTGACGCTTGTATGTATCTTTCCTTTCTTGAAAAAAAACATGGTTTGCCATTACGTCTACTCAAGCTGGACGAGTATCGAGCGATTAGAGAAGAATGCTCTGTGAGTGGCGGTACCGAGGATTCCAGCTTATTAGAATATTGTGATAATAAGAGTAATAAATATGGTGCTAGACCTCCTCATATGGATGAGTCTGATTTTCAGGCTTTAACTTGTAAATACACTGAAGAACCAAAATTTCTTGGGCATACGTCAGGTTTAAAATTTGTTGATTCAGACAGATTCTGTGAATGGCTGAATGAGAACCCCTATGGAATGGAAGCAGTTGCGATTCGATCAAGATCGCTGTTGTCTGCAAGAGGTGCGGCCAATATTGAAAGTGATCTTTTTCCAGCATGGAGTACGGGTAAATACCATTACTGCAAGATAGGGTTCCGTGTTTGCTATGAGCTAGCTTAACAGTCAAGATTCGATGAGCACTGGGTGACGACTCAGTGCTCTGTGTCGTGGTCTAATGATACGTTCAGTCTTAAAATTTACAGATTTTCAATCAATAAAAACAAATAATTAATGGATATCCAGCTATCCACTATATATTCGTGACATTGAATTATCTTTCTTGTCCCCCATTTTATGCTGACCATATCAAAAACAAGGAAAGGAATGGTGAGCAAAGTTCGTGGATATAGCCGCTACCAAAAGCAAATTATCAAGCGCTTACAACAAACTTTGGGTGCTGATACTCCTTTCAGGCATGAACGAACCAATAACAACCATCTTAAAGTATTGATTCAAGGTGCAGACAAACCCTGCTTTACCAGTTCAACACCATCGGATAACAAATCAGCTGATAATTTCATTGCCGACGTAAAACGAATTATACGTGAGATAAATACCCTTACTTCAAATGATACCGACTGCAGCTCTGCTAATCCGGTAGAACAAGCGGGCGAGTGTAAAGCGGCGCAAGTGGATCAAATTACGCTTTCTTGTATTAAGCTGATCAGGCGAAAAATCGATCAGATTCAACTAGAAGAATCTGAGTCGATCAAAACAAAATCGTATTTATCAGAATTAAAAAAGCTTCGATTACAGGTTGCTGATGAAACAATCAAAGCCAATGCTGGTAGCAGTAAAATTTACCTTACGGGCAAACAAATTAATCATATAAAAAACAAATTACTGCAGCACCTTAATTTTATGTTGCCGACAACTGCTGATTATGCAGAGAAGTTGCAAGTTAATGAGGCAGATAGACCGCTTTTTAATAATAAAACCACAAAACAACACGCAGTGAATCATGCTATGAATAACCCAAATGTGCTTTCAGAACTCAAACCTCTAGCAGGCATCGTTAAAAAAACAGTGTCCCCCTCAAGTGCTAGGCCTCAGCCTGTAATACTGCCAATTTCGGAGTCTACTGATGCGACAGGGCCGAACGTTATTGGCAGCCCCAGCAATCACTTCAAAGCTGAAGTAAGCGATGCGGTGCTTTGCGATGATTCAGCATCAGAATGGCTAAACCAGAACGGAGCTGCACGCATAAATGCACTTAGGCAACTCAATAAGCTGCAATTGGAGCAGTTGGCACAAGACGTTCAAACTGCGATTATCGCAAACCGTGATCAAGCAATTGATGAGGTAGTGTCTTTGATTCAGTCACAAGATTTGCCGTTTGATTTAATTAAGAAAAAGCTTGAAGAGGGTTGTGCGAGAAAACCATGAACCTTATTATCGATTAGTCATCGGCTCCTGATTATGATCATGGAGTGATATTGCTCATGTTATAAATGATGTATTTCATTTAGTCTTCCATAAAGAAATGGAAATACTTGGTAAGCATGAACAGCCCTCTAGGTAAAAAATCTACAGAAAAAGAGCAGCTTATTGTTATTGGTAAGTATGATCCGCAAACCATACCTATGCCTTATCAAAAAACTAGTTTGAGAAGAGTTATTGGCATAAGCCCAAAAAAAATCAAACAAAAGCCATACATCCCAATAGCAACTGATGGGGAAAAAATCCTCACAGAAGGGTGCTTGATTGATGCTGTTAGCTTCTTCCAAACTGAAAGCAAGAAAAGATTCATGGTTCTTACCAATAAAGAAAAGTGCTTTCTTTTACAGCTTTCAATAACTTACAAGAAAAGCATAGAGGTTTTTGAAAGCAAATATCCTGGCGTATTCAAAGTAAAGTACTCCAAAAACCTGTATCGAAACTTATCGACACTAAAGAAAAATATTGCTTTTTTTCAGAGAGAAGGTGTTCATTTTGGATTGCACCGATATCTCTCTACAAAAAATCATTTCAAAATTTCCAAGAAAATAAGACTCAAGAATAGCTTGGATGATTTGTTTTTCTTTTTACCTTGCGCCCCGTATCAGGAAGTTTTTTGTATTGAAGAAAAGGACCCAGGAAGAAGCGTGATCTCACTGGATTTCAACTCGATGTACATGAGTTGCATGGATGAGCCTATGATGCATCCGGGTTTTCTTGAGTTTCGCCAGTATGATACGTCACGGGTTTCAATAGATGACCTTCCTAGAGGTATGTTCTATGTTGAGTTTCGGAAGGTAAAAAGTAATTTCTTTGCTCGTTATCATCCTTTCAAATATCAGGTAAGAGGTGAAAGCTTCCCTTTTAAGCTAGATAAAGAAAACCGTATCAGAATTCTTTTATTATCTGATGAAATCGTTTATTACTCAAAATACTTTGAAAGTACGCATATATTTTGGGGCGTTGTATCTACCAAGTTGATTCAACATCCGTTGCTCGCTGAGTCAAAAAAAATATATCAAAAAAGGACGTTATATCAGTCCCACGGAGACGATGTATCTAGCAGCTGGTGTAAGATTCAGTTGGCTGCAATGCACAGCGCTACAAAGAGCAAAAGCACTAGGCGTCTCATATTTAGTACGCCTAGCGACCTGATTGATTATGTTACAAGCAAATATTATGTCCAGTCTCAATCAGATTGGAGTTGTGTTAAATCTATCAAGCATATTGACTCTATCCCTGGCTTTAGAGTTCGAAAGCTCAAACAGGAGTGGCAGTTAGAGTGTCCTGTACTCTCAGACAACATCAACATATTCAGCTTGCATGCAGAAGTCATAGCCCGCGCCAGGTTGAAAATGTTTAAAACACTTGAGCAGATGGCAAGTTTTCCAACGGTTCGAGTTTGCTACTGCAATACCGACTCAATTCATCTTTCTGTAGAAAAAGAACGTATGGATGCGTTCTTTAGTTCTATAGCTCCCATGTTGAGTAACGAGGCGGGAAACCTCAAAGTTGAGTGCATATCTGACCAAGGATTATGGCTTGATATCGGGAGGTATTGGTTAAAGAAAAACTCAGAAGTTCTTAAATTTAAGAATATTATTTTTAATAATGGCTGGAGTAACAATCCTTACAATGATGTTAGAAAATCACTAAAAATAAATAAAATTGATGATTACCGATATATTTCAGAAAAATATATACATTTAAAAAATTCATTTTCGTATAAGAAAAAATTACGCTTCCTTACCTTTATTGACAGTTATATTTTTGAAAGGTACTCTTGCGAAGAGGTCATTGACCCGATTGTGGCAGGTAGAACCGTAGCAAATGAAATATTTAATAGTCAATTTATTAAATTACATTATTTCAAACGGTTGGCCACCAGTTAGTGTTGCAAGCAACTCTGCCTCCTTCGTCGGGTAATCATAAGCTATTGCTCTGTTGATGGTGCAGTCATTTACTTCTACCGTGTATGGCTGCACCCCCTAACCCATTCCTTTCAACCTTTTTTATTCAGGTTTTCTGTTTATGAGCTGTAGCTACGATCTCGATCAATTTACTGAAGATGAAATCGAGGCAGGTGTTCCTTATCTATTTTATGGTGGAGATGGGTGGGGCTGCGATGAAGGAGAGATCTCCCAAGAAGGCTATGACTATAAAAGCGACCATTATTTCCAACAATATAGAGATGATAGGTTGGAAGAGAAAGGCTTGGCACTCAGGAAGTATCTTAGCAAGAAGATTTCAGGAGTATCAGATTTTGATGTATTAAAAGAACAGATGGTTAAAGGACTGCTTATGCATGACTTTGACTCAATGTGCATTAACTACTCTGAATCAGAACGTTTGCCACGCTCCTATGTTCAAGTCGTCAAGTATTCAAACTCACCTTTCCCGATAGTCGGAATGGCGATTGATAGGCTAACTAAATCAGGTGCTTATCAGCATAAAGATATTGAAGAAAATGTAAGAGAGGTGCTTTCACTTTCTTGCTATGACGGTGTATACGGTCAGGTTTCAGAAATCCAGAAGTACATTCATCAGACTGTTGATCTGGCTGATGGAAAAGGTGCTCATAAGCATATCTCTCCCAAAATTATGAGAGAATTTCTGTCCGCGATACGCCTTTCTATCTGGAAATATCGCCTGACTCATATCAATGTTTTTCAGATTGGTGTAACAATCAAGAATTATAAAAATATTTACAAAGAAGAAATGTCTAAAAATGAAGAGAATAAAACCTTAATAGGTGATAAAAGATATATAAAACACTGGAAAGCTAGACATACTCTACCTATTTTTTTCTTTTCGCATTTGGACTGGGAAGAGATCAATGACTTCTTGTTAAAAGATTTTTCTTCAAAACAGTCTTTTTTTGATGGCATATCATTCAAGTCATTCGAGCTAACAGATCATGCTTCAAAAATGATGGAAGTTGTTTCCAAAATTTACGAAGATTCCGTTAGAAAACAGCTAGAGTCCGATACAAACTTTTTCTTGCAAGAGCGATTCAGAACAAATATTTTCAAAGCGATAACTAACACATAGAATGTTGATTTTGAGTCGATAAGGTGATTAATTTTCATTTACTTAAAATTATTTCTAAGCATTCGCAAAACAGTGGTAGTAACTATTAAAATATACCTGATCTGTAATTTACAAAGACAATTAATCTTTCAGAAAATATTTTAAGTCTATATCTATTATTCCAATCCTTTTTAAGGAGTTATATGATGAAGCTAGGAGATTATTCTCTAGATATTTTAGGTGGAAAACTTCAAAAAGACGGTTATATCCTGATGAAAGACAACACTCAATATAAGCTTTTAATGATCAATTTTTCGGATAAGAAATGTGATGCAAAAGTAAAAATTGATGGGAAATTAATTGGTATTTGGAGGGTCGAGCCTAAACAACATATTATTATTGATAGGCCTTCTGCTGATACTGGTTTACTTACTTATTACGAATTAGGTGGCGAACATAGCGAGAAGGCCCAGCTTTTTTTAAATGAAAGTTTGGGTTTAATATCAGTTACTTATCTCCCTGAAAAAATAAAAGACACGCCCCAGTCAACAAAAACCCCAGCATTACTCGGTCGACAGCAGGCCAGCAGCATATGTCTGGCCCAGAAAGCACCACCATATTACTGCCAGCCAAAAGCTCAAGAGGGTTGCTACCAGCAGGCCGGTGGTACAGGCCTTTCAGGTGAAAGCTCTCAATTTTTTTCTAGAGCAGAACAAATCAATTATCAGGAAGAAAGTGCACGCACTATTAATGTTCGTTTGTACAGCTCAAACTCTGATGAAGCGAGGCCACTTTATTAACTTGGCAGTTTAATTTATTAACTGACTTTTCTGCAGTATAACCCACTGCATGAAGGTAACAAGCTTCCGTAGCCAATGACCTGAAATATAAAAAATCTAGGTTTCAGTGGTTGGCTTGTAGTAATTCAGGTTTGATCTGACTGTTGCCAATTATTTCTCTGATACTGTTAGGTTAATCCTGAACAAAGTTTTTTTCTTCCCAGTTCGGTTATCGTTTTTGCATGTCTGTGGAGTGCTGGTAATATCCCTACGCTTGATTTCCTCAATTCATCAAAAAATCAACGATTTACCCTCCCCAAGTTATTCGCTGAATTGCTTGTAATAATTGTTCCGATGTTTTGTACCCTCCCAATAAGTACGTTTTGGCATTTGTATTGTCGATAATGCGGACTGCCGGTGTCGCTGAAATGCCAAGACGTTGTCCGTCTTGATAATCCTGGTTGATCTTGTCTTGATGATCATCTGAGGCAAGGCAGTTACCAATCAAAGAACCATTGAGGCCAAATGATCTGACATACTCTGGTACATCGTTAATTCCTTGGCCATTTCCTCTAGTGTCCATCATGAACTTGTCTAATGCGATCCAGGCTATGCGATTGTTATAGGATGCTTTAATGCATTCAATGGCCTGGCCTTCAACTGCGGCTACAGGGTTATGAATCCCTAAAGGAAAATGTTTGAACTCCCAGTTGATGACGCCTTGGGAATGATGGACCACTTGCTTGATGACACCATGCATTTTTCTGCAGTATGGACATTCAATATCGCCATATTCCTGCAAGGTTATTTTTGCATTTGGATTTCCGTAAATCAGGCGATTATCTGGGGTGGTTTCATTCGCTAGCTGAAACTGCTCTTCCAAGCGGGACAGTACAGCTTTAGCATTACGTTTTTTCAAAGAAGCAAGGCGATCATCTACCGCTTGGATAATATCGTGATGAGACAGGTGTGTTTTGCTTGACGATTCATGAGCTGCTTGCAGGCTAGACAGTTCTGAATAGAAGTAAATATTAAATACAATCAATCCGATAGATATGATTGAAAGCATGCTAATCAGTAGTTGATTCCCTTTCATGAAGTGTTTCATTTTGTTTGAAATGAAACACTCTAATCAAGTAAGTCATGCTATTCAGCATTAATGGGTCAAGCCACAAATACTATTTTTGTTGAGAAAACTTGCTTAACTACTAAGCAAGTTCACATGAAAAAATAAAGCTGCCATACCCCGCAGGCTGAATTGCAAGGTTCATAGATGAGCTGGCAGCGGCTGCATTATATCGATTTTAAAGGCGAATGCAGCGTTTATATTTGAACAGTAATTAGCCAATACCGACCTAAGCAAAGGTATTTTTATGCGTCCCTAAAAATTTTAAATTTAATTTAAAAAAGCGATTAAAATACTGAATTATTTTTAATTCAGTAAAAATTATATTAAGTGGTGTTTAGCGCTAAATTGTAAAATCTATTTTTGCATTTGCATTTTTGAAATTTGCAGATGCAAAAAAAAACACTTTTACTAAGGCGCTTCAAGTACTGAAGCACCTATCGCTATTTTATATCCAGCGGATCAGTCTGTTGGTTAAACCATTCCATCTTCGGGCCAGTCAAAGATGACAGGGTGGTCGGGAAGAGATGATTCAGGTATTTCATCCAGTTTTCTTTTCCAAAATTCAGCGACATGGATGTCATACACAAGAGAGTTCTTATCACCAAGAAGGCTGATCAAAGCTTCTATTGCATCTGAATGACCATTTAGAGCATCTTGCGTATACCAATGGCAGGCTTCTTTGAGGCTGTCATAATCACCTCGCGGTACAAGTGCTGCAGCCAGCTTGCTGAAGGCATCGCTATCGCTCGCTTCTGCAGCCTGGCGGTAATATTGAATGGCTTTGTTGGCATCTTGGTCAATAAGGTTGCCATGACAGTATTCACTCGCCAGTGATATTGCAGCCCACGAGTCATGGTTATCAGCCAAAATCTGGTAAATATCGATAATCAAAGATTTGAAGGGAAAGTCGTCTTGCAAAAGCTTGTTGGATAACTGCTTTTGCCCTTGCTTTGACGGGTTTACACCATAACTTGCCAGCTGTTTTACCCAAGGCCAATCTTCAGCATCAATGGCTGAGTCAATCAATGCCCCTGGTTGAAGACAATACGTATTTCCAGGCTTATCCAGCAGGTAACAGATCAGTTCTCGGTTATCACAGCCTTTCAAGGCATATGTTAACGGATGAATTTCATCCATATCCAGTTCATAATCCAGCTCGAAATCAGCCTCCAGTGCCATTAATTTTGGATACCAATCATCGAGTTTTTTATCAATTGCATAAGTAAAAATCTTATTTAAATATTTTTTATCGGTTTTCAGTAATTCAATATAATTTCGTAGCGAGTCAGATTTTTCATCAATTAACAGCTCATCAACAATAGCCTGGAAGACCCTGATGTCATTCCCGGACAGCTGATATAACGCTGCGATAAAACCTTGATCTGGAAAGTTTAAATCGAGCGTGTAACCATCAAGTACATCCGGCATAATATCAACGATTGAGATATTGCAATGCTTGATCAACTCGGGGCATAGAGAGCGGCAGTTGTTATGCCATGCATCATATAAAGCATAACATCCATTGTCATTATCGCCTTTAAAATCAACACCTGCAGCTATAGCGTGTTGGGCAAGCTCCTGGTTGTCACTTTCTAAAGCTTGTACCAATACTTCTAGCCAAATGTTATCTGGAGTCGCTGCTAGTATGATCTCCGTCAGACGGGGATTGCGATTCTTAATAGACGCGACTGCTGCATCTTCCCAATTAATGAAATAACAATTTCTTAATCCAAAATTGAAAATTTCTTCCAGATCAGCAGAAGATTTTTTCTTTTCTTCAAGAAGCTGAAGAAGCAAGCCATCACGATCATTAATATCAGCGCCCTCTGAAAGCAATAAAGCCAGCAAGGGTGCATTTTCATTTTCAAGGGCAATTTTTAGAGCAAGATTCTGTTGGTACTCGACATCAAATGTCGACTTGTCAATGAGTGCTTTAACTACGGCTATCTTGTTGTTCTGGCAAGCATAGATCAGCGCTTCATTTGTCAGTTGATCAGGCATATTAACTATGCCTTCGATATCTTCGTTTATAACCAGTTGGGAGAGGTTATTTTCCTGGCAATCAACCGTATCCATTTCAAATTTCGCCCTGTATTAAAGTTATTGGTTAAATTTCAGATTAGGTCTGAATGACTACCGATAAATCAATGCTCTAAATTGAACGCATCTTTTAGCATACAAGTTTTAGGCAGCCTCAGGTCAGTCGCTTTGAACCTAGGGTTAATCACGATTGGCACCACCCACAAGCTAAGTTTATGATCAGCATCACCCATCTCAAAACTGAGAGAAATAGGTCGGTCAAACTTTTCATGAGCTGGGTAGATCAAGTAAATTTCCCCCTGACCTTTGAGAAATTTTTGTCCATAGGCATACATTTGATAGAAATCAGCCTGTGACAAACCATACTTGTCAGAGGCATTATTCAAGCTGCTATCCAACAGTTTCCACTTGGTGTCCAAGACTATGGCCTCATCCCCATGATACTTGATCAGCAAATCAGGTTTAAGCCAGAACATATTTTGCCCACCATGCGTCACCAGTGACTTGCTTTGTGCCTGTAATTGAAGCTGATAGGGAATATCGATTAATGAACCAAGCTTCTTGGCAACATAGGCTTCAAACACTTTTTCCATAGGAAATAGCAATGATATTGCATGGGTCTCGCCATGCATTGCCACAGGTGAAAACCCCTTGAGAACCAATTCACTCCATCGCAGCGCATCTTGGTAGTAGCTCATCCCTCGATCCAGTCTGATGGCTTTTAGATCTTGTTGCACAGAGCGAGTTTCAGGCACATCAGCCAAGGCAAAGGCTAATTCCCTGCTCAGTTTTTGATTCGCAGAAAGCCTGGTAAAACCCATCACCTTATTCAAAGCACTTTTAATTAAGCGATTTTCTGGGCGGTCTTGTATGTACTCATCATATTCAACCTGAAACTTGTGTGGAGTAAACAGATTGCGCTTGATTTGCAAAGCAGTCTGCAAGCGACCTTTTTGGAACTTTAAATTATCTTGTTGGGACTGATAATCTGATCTGAGTCCGCGCTTTACTACCTGGTTAACACTTTGCAAAAATTGACTGATAAAAATTTCAAATAGCGGTCGCTTGGCTAGAGAAATATTTGCATCGGACATACGCAAAAACTTCATCTCGCTCAAGCAGCTAATCATGGTCAGAGATTGCTTTCTTGCCTTGTCCAACGCGTCATCTGAGCTGCAGTGCTTACCGGTTTTCGGCAATATTTCAATTTGTGCGCCTAGTGGGGTGCAAAGCACCCCAACATAGTTCTTCACTTTCAGTGCACGTACACCACGAAAGTAACAAAGTTGCAGTAAAGCAGGCTGATCATTTTTGCTAGGTGCATCAACGAGTAAGTTTTTTTCGAGATAGGAAAATAACTTATCTGGAATGACCGTACAGCTGGCATCATCAATCTCTTGTGTGACTAAATGCCCATATTCAAATACACAATAATGTTTCATATAATCAAGCCGCAAACTCAGAAACTGCTTTACTATCCGCGACTTCTGAAACGTGTTTGCTGTAGATGCCCTGATAGGCTGCAGGGTTAGCAAAGGTTAGAGAGTTAACCTGATATTGGTATTGCTCTTGCGCATAATTATCTTGTTCGTATGAACTGCCAAATAGTGCACGGTAATCATTGATTTTTTTGGCAGAGATAAACTGTTGAGATGGATCTCGCTTTTGATTATCACCCAATACCAGGCGAATTTTTTGCCAGTCTTCGAAGAAGTACTCCTCCAGTAAAGGAATTACTTTGTTTTGAAAAACCGAGCATAGGATTTCAAATGCGGCTTGCTCAGTACCACTTTGAAGTTTTTCTTTTACCGGCATAAAAAAAGCGTGACCCAACGTATGCTCTCGATCATATAACACTTCAATACGCTGGTTCAGGGTGGACAGCAGTTGATCCAGCTGAATATTTTTAACGACAACACCTTTCAATAGCGCAGGTTCAGGCATCATTTCCTTGAAATCAAAACGGCGGCGCAACGCAGTATCCATCATGGCCAACGACCGGTCTGCAGTATTCATAGTACCGATCAGATATAAATTATCCGGGACTGTAAATAGCTCATCTGAGTCAGAGTAGGGCAGCTGCAACGCAAGCGCTTCTAAGTTTGGCTGTGCATCAGTACCGGTGCGCTTAGACGTTTCAATCAGCGTAATCAGTTCACCAAATATTTTTGAAATATTGCCACGATTAATTTCATCGATAATCAGCACATATCTCTGGTCAGCATCTGCTCGCGCTGCATCACAGATTTGCTTGAACACACCATCTTTAACTTGATAGCTGATTTGGCCTGCATCATCGGTAGTCGCACGCAATCCTTGAACAAACTCTTCATAGCCAAAGCTCTGGTGGAAAGTCACAAAGCGAATTTGCTGCGAATCGGTTAATTCGTCATAGCGAGCCTTAAGTGCATCACGAGGCATCTGTAATGGCTGCTTTTGGTCGATTGCTGTCACCGCCGCCTGAACTGTGTGATACGTTTTTCCTGTACCAGGAGGGCCATAGAGGATTTGATTCAGGGGTACGTTTACTTGATTCATTGGCAGCGTCTCTTCACTTTCGTCCAGGTTTATCGTTGGTTTCTCACCGACCAGCTTGGTCACAGAGCACTTGGGATGTGATCGTGAAATATTGAGAAAGGCATTCCAGTCTTCTAATTCAAATTTTCCATCGACCCATTGGCCCACAACTTTTTCACTTTTCCCTTTGGGTTTTTGAAAAATTTTACCGCTATAGGGATAGTCTTCACCCAGAAAGCGATATTGGCCGTCAACGTATTCAAAAATCAGCATGGTAAATGGGGTAGTTTTGTACGCGCGGTTATAGCAATAGTCAGAAGGTTTTACACTTGCTTTATCTATCCGATGTTTTAATGCATCTTTTAGCTCTGTGGAGGAGTAAATGCGTCCTTCATTCCCTTTGCAGAAGTCGCGCATGGCTGAAAAATCTTCGCGGGCCATAATTTTTCCTATGAATAAATTTTTTGAGGTTTAATTCATTAAAAGCATTTCTTTTGCTTATTAATTTTTTTAACCACTTCCATGTGCTCTGGCCAAAAGATCCCAGTAGCTCATTGCGGGTTCAGACGGGAATAGCAGGGCTTGTTGAACCCTTTCGCTTGAATCATTTGCAAGGATTTCCCGAGCTTCATTAGTCAAGCTGTTGTTTTGGCATAGAAGTATTTTGCATTCAGTATCTTCAGATGTTGCCAAGGCGAGCTGTAATTCTGGAAGCAGCTTATCATTTGCCGCAAAGTGTTCGTATAACTCAGATCCATGTTCTTTGAAAAGTGCCACTTGATATTTTTTAAGTAAGCAGCAGTTGCTGGCAAGGCGATAAATTACCGAAAGGGATTGGCAGAGAAGCAGAGACTTTTGAGATTGCTCTGTCAGGGATATATTTCCTGCTAGAGCAGCCAGTACATCGCAATCAGGGTTATTAAGGAGTTGAACTTGTAATGCGGTATCTAGCGCTTCATTACTTGCCAACGCCTCCCTTACGATTTTTGATGGATCAACTGCAAGTTGATGTTGAAGCGGGTAATCAATGGCCGGGTTTAATGCTAATGCACAGCGAATATCCTTATGATCCTTAGCTAGGCGATTTTGTAACTCGAGGGGTAATTGTTCATTACCCGCTACGCCCCATCTGACATCGGCATCCTGATCGGTAGTCAGGCTGTGTAAATGGTGAATTGCCAACACGGGGTTCTGGGCAATGCCTGATCGAACCGCTTCTAATGGGTGGTGAATCATTGTTAAAACCACCTCATCGCAAAGAAAAGGATTCTGGGTATACAGCTCCAGCCTATGGCCTTTTAGCTCCTTTAGCAGTGTTAACTGCTGGTCGGGAGTAAACTTCGTCTTGTGAATCATGGCTGGCTTATTCTTTGCTGGTGAATAGCTGTCATTATTCAAACAAAGGCGTCATTCAGTGACGTAACATGATAAAAACTTCAACACAGATCAGGTAAGTAGCATTGCGTATCAAGAAACACCGCTAGATTCGTTCTAGTTTGGCGACTTATACTAAATCATTATTTTAATGACTTTCCTTCAATATGCCCAGCAGAGTTCAACGCCATAGCGCCATTCTTCGCTACATCCCGCAAGATCCACGGCACACAACAACCAGTGAGTTGATGCAGAAATTGGCTAATGATGGTTTCTCGATCAATATGCGTATGTTACAGCGTGATATTGAAGCGTTATGCTGCGACTATGCGATTAGCTGTGATGACAGTGTCAAGCCGCACCGATGGTTCAGGGTAAAAGGGGTCTCAGACACTGCTTTGGAAATGACACCAAGCACTGCCTTGGCAATACATATGCTCAAACAGCATGCAATGCATATGCTGCCAGCCCAGGCTCATGACAATCTGCGTGGATTCTTTGCCCAGGCTGATAAAAAACTACAGTCAGAAGCAAGTCCTTTCGCTAGTTGGGCATCTAAAGTGGCATCTTTGGAGCCGGGCTTTCAGTTACGCCCACCAAAGCTTGATCAGAATGTGATTAAACTGATTGAAAAAGGACTGATACGGCAAAAGGTTTTATCGATCGATTATTTGCCGCGCCCACCAAGACATAAAAAACAGTACCTGGTGAACCCTCTTGGGTTAGTTGCCAGAGGGCAAGTACATTATCTAGTTGCGACTCTGGCTGATAGCAAACTGTTCCGACACTTTGCATTACATCGAATTCATAGTGTTCAGATTACTGACAGCAGCGTACATTCCCCTGATAATTTTGATTTAACAGAGTATCTAGATAGCGGTGGTATGAGCTTTCCCAAAGGGAATGAACTCAAGCTGCGTCTAAAAGTAAATGCGATAGAGGGCTACCACTTGCTGGAAACGCCGGTCTCTTCTGATCAGGTCGTTGAATTTATGGATAATGAAAATTTTATTATCCAAGCGAGCGTCAACTTTACCGAAGAACTTCGATGGTGGTTGATGTCACTGGCAGATATCAGTGAGGTACTGGAGCCTGAGCATTTGCGAGAAGAAGTAGCGGCATGCCTTAAAGCAGCCGCTAGCAAATACAGTTAGCTGAGAAGTCAGGCAAGTTTAATATTAATCCAGCCGATACTGCTTTTTGGTCTCTCTTCTTCTTTAATTCGCTTTTGCGCATCTGAGACATTGTATGCCCAGACTCTGCGCATGGTGCGACGTCCATTTAAAGTAAAGGTCGCAATATATTCTTTCATTGTTTTGTCCTCGTAATTTCGACGCCAAATAGAGTCCCATGGACAAGCGACATTGAGTGACTCAACCGCGTGCGTCATTAAATGACGCAATAAGCTTTTAATCTATGGCAAGGTTTTTAAATCACATACGAGAATTATGATTTACTGGATCACGGATCAGCCTCAGGCAATGTTGGCAAATAAAGATATCCAACTCCTATCGGCTACACAGGCTATCTCATGCAAGGTTGAGGAACATGCACTGATAGTTGTGGCGATAAAGCAACCCAATGAGCAACTGGCTTCTTGGGCGCAGCGGCAGAAGCAAGGCACGTTGCTTTGGCTTACGCCTTCATGGGAAGACATGAGTAAAACTCCGGCCATGATATCTGAGCGTGTAGGCGTTAAGAACCTCGTGAATTTGTTTGATGTACTGTTTCATCAAAAAGGACTGATCACCTTGGATCGAGGTGAATTCGAACATGATCTCGAGGAGTTTCCAGTAATCAAAGTGGTAACTGACCCATTAAATACTGCAGCTGATGAAACCTGTAAAATGGCTTATCACATTCAAAAATATACTGAAATGACGATGGATGAATTTGAGACTAATGCTTTGGCTATTAAAAAGCAGCATCCATCTGCGACGATCAAGTTTTTGATCGGAAAAAATATACGAGAAGATATTTTACTGCAATTTTTTTGAAGTTTTTTGGTTGATGGTTAATCTTAAGATCTTAGTTAGCAGTGTTTTATTTGATATAAATTAACGGCTTAAGAGTGCTTGGTGTGTTATGTTTTAGCGCACATTGTCGGTGTAACAGCATGTTTTCTTTCTTCAGAATAAGAGGGCATGTCCGTAATTCCTGCCATCCTTAATTAGAAAAAATGGATTGGCTTAAGGGGGAAATTATCCTGACAGAGCGAGTTGTTTTAAATATGTGAAGAAGTAAAATGAGATTTTTCTTTAGTGAAAAAATATTATGCGGATTTTTGCGTTAGTAATTTTAATTACTGCTTGCAGCAGTGAGAGTCAAAGTAAAATTGAGATAATCTTAAAGGGTGGTGCATTTTGTGAAGTTGTGCAAGGAATAGGTATCATGTCATCACATCAATCCACACCTTTATACAATGTGGAAGTCTCGTTAAACGGAGGTGGTTTCTATATTGGCCAACAGCCATTCAGAGAAAAAATAAATAAGAATAAACTAATAGCTAAAACAGTTACCAATGGTATCGCAATAGACGTAGATATTGATTTGAAAAAGATGAATAAAAACGGCTCGTTTGATATGAATGTAACGCAATTCAATCAAACCAATATATTTGAGTGCTCATCTTTTTAAGCTCGACTTTATAGTAAACGCCTCAGTTTAAGGTAACGTTTGATTTTTTCAAGTTAATTTCTTTGATCTGTGTTCTTTTGTTATTGCTGCACTTTTCCGATGCGGTATTTTTAACCAATAACTTCGTAATATTTCGGCCCGAATTTTGATCTTTTAGATGTTATCAGCTCTGCACATTAGAATTTATTAAGGTACAGATCAGCCCTCGAGGCAGCTCCCCTGCAGTTGTTCACTTAATTTTTTAAGAGCCGATTTTTCAAGCACGTCAACAGCTGCACTAAAACGAGACCAACACCGCTATAAAAGACTTAGGCAGAATATGCACAACTTACGAGGAAAAAGTAAAGTGAATGCGCAATGATTAATATTCTGTATGGTGCATGCCTTGAATTTAAAAGCATGAAAAAAACCAACGACATAGGGTAAGTTTCCTTGAAAAGCACCATTTTTGTTGATCTGATCAGTGACAAAGAGGCGAGCTAAGGGAGATCCTAAAGACGTTAAGCTGTATGCAATTGAAAAAAGTATTATTAATGAGTGCAGAAAAAGCGCGCTACCAAGTTTGTTAGCAATAAAGTGTACCGATTTTAGAAAAATTGTGGGTTTGGTTTTAAAACCATTTTAAGCAAAAGCAAACTCAAAATGGCATTAAAGTATTTACTATAGCGAAGATGGCTTTTTAAGTAGCAGGAAGGATATGAGCAGCTATAAAGCAAGTATTAATCAGAAAATTCTCCGAGCTTTAAAAAGTCTGGATCAAGCTGTAGCAGGTATGGATGGCTTTATGGATACGAAAGAGACTCCTGCGATACTACAAATGATCGGAGGAGGGAAGCAATTATCGAAGAACATAATTGTTAATTCTGAAATCCAGTACTTACTTGAAAATGCCAGCAGAGAAGACATTGCGTTGCTGGTAAAATCCTCAGGTTATCCAGAATACCTCAATGTTGATCGTCTGTGGTATAAATATAGAGATCAGTTGATTAAGCAAGTAAAGCAAGAAGAATTTCAGTATAAAAACTTAGTTTTTTTAAATCTTAAACACGAATTTTTAGCTGCTGATGCTCAATATAGTAAATTGGATGGTCTATTGGGGCGCTCCTATGCGGAGTTAAAAGTAGATTTCTTCAAGCAAACAAATCCTATTACGAAGCTGCATTCTGAACAAATCAAGGCTATTACCGATTGCTCTCACAGTACCTTGCTAAGAGCTCGTGCAGGTTCAGGAAAAACTACGGTCATCAAGCACAAAATTGATTTTATGATTCGCCATGCTGGCCTGTTGCCGGAAGATTTTATGGTTTTAGCATTCAATAAAGCTGCAGCAAAAAAAATCAAAAATGATATGCAGCAGGAAATGGGGCATTCGACGTTTGAAAATGCACGTACATTTCACAGCTTGGCATATCGGATCGTTAAGCCGAATGGAAAAAAAATACTATTTGACTGTGATGACGGTAACAATGCTAAGCAAACTGAGTTAGTTGCATCACTTTTATCTGAAAAATTGGATGATGAACTGAAACAACAAATATATCAATTTTTTCATGCTGAGCTGGAAAGCCCAAAAGGCTTGCTAGCTCAGAAGGATTATGATGCATTAAAAATAAATACTAATCAGAGCACTCTTAAGGGCGATACGGTCAAATCGCAGGGTGAGAAGTGGATTGCAGATTTTCTGTTTGAACACGGGTTCTCTTATTCTTATGAACGATGTTGGTATCAAGGAAAGAAAGGTTACTACCCGCCATTTTCATTGATGGTTGGCAGTGACTACCATAATGTTGTTATTGAATATTGGGAGATTGACGAAAAAGCCCCTGTTCGTAATGCTCCAGAGTATGGGGGTAAAAGCTGGGAGCAATATCGCAATGAAATGCAAAGAAAGCGCCAATACTGGAAAAACTGGAACCAACAGAAGCCTCGCCGTCAGATTTTCTTTCTCGAAGTTTCAATAACGGATGCAGCTAAAGGGCGGATTAGTTTTGAGCAGATCTTAAAGAAACAGTTTGCGAGTATCTCCGTCCAAGTTAAGCGACGTTCAAATGACCAGCTGTTGAAAGAAGTTGTTAAAAATGGTTCGCCAAAGCTTGCTAAAATGTGCACTCAATTTATAAGTAGAGCCAAAAAAGCTGGTAAGGCTCCAAACGATATACAACAATCTGTTGCTCCTAAAGATAAAGAAAAGGTTTTTGTTCGTCTGGCATGCAAAATTTATCAACGCTATTGTCAAGTACTGCTAGAGCGAAACTTGATCGATTTTGATGATCTGCTGGAACTTGCAACCAAGAAAGTTAATGAAAAACAAGGTGAGATTGAACTGACAGAAGCCCACGAGCCTGACGTCTCTCTCAATCAATTGATTTGGTTAATTATTGATGAATATCAGGATTTCTCGGTGCCATTCTTTAACTTGGTGAAAGAAATCAGGCAGCATAATCCATCATTGCGATTGTTTTGTGTGGGTGATAGTTGGCAAGCAATTAATGGGTTTTCTGGTTCAAATCTAAAATACTTTAATAGTTTTGAGCAATATTTTCCGGGTGCTAATCTGCTAGATTTACAAAATAATTACCGTAGCCAGGCAAATATTGTCGAGCAAGGCAACAAGTTTATGGTACTGGAGCCTGGAGCCTCCTCAGTTGCCAAAGCAGAGCAGGTTCGCCAGCCTATTCAAAAATATTATATAAATCGAGTTTATGTGGAGCAGCGCAAAGAGTTTCTTCATGAAAAACATCCAGATTATCATTTTTTATCATCCGAAACCAAGAATGGCCAAAAGCGCTCAATTGATTCTGGATGCAACATGGCCCGGATTTTTAAGCTGTGTTATCAACTGATGAGCCAGCACAGCTTTATTGACACACAGTTTATGATCCTTGCTCGCAGTAATTATCAAGCTTATGGCTATGAAACGTTGGCAAAGTTTAAACAAAAACTTAAAAAATGTTTTGGCCATAAATTACAATACTTTAATGATTTTGATGCTCAAGTTGAGTGCACCACGGCCCATAGGTCTAAGGGTAAAGAAGCTGACGTTGTAATTTTATTGAATGTAAATAAAAAACATTTTCCAACAGTTCATCCAGACAATCAATTGTATAGTGTGCTAGGTGTACGCTGTAGTTTGACGTTCAAAGAAGAAGAACGTTTGTTTTATGTCGCGATTACTCGAGCTAAACAAAAACTATATTTATTGACAGAAGAAGGTCAAGAATCAGAGTTTTTGGATCGTATTGATGCATATTTATATCAATTTAACTAGTGAGTCGAGAGATTAAATGGCAATCCCGATACTTTATTTATAGAGATAGCACTTGCTGACAGAGTGTCAGGCCTTGGCCAGTACCAGTAACCGGAATCTCCAGGGTAGGCATTATTATTGATATTCGATGAACAACTACTCACTTTCGACTTAGGGTATAGGGAATTCCCAGTTGATTACGCCTTGAGAATGATTTATTACTTGTTTGATGACACTATGCATTTTTCTGCAGTAAGGACACTCAATATCGCCATATTCCTGCAGGGTTATTTTTGCACTTGGATTTCCGTAAATCAGATAGCTTTGAATACAAGTAAATATTTGATGCAATCAAACCGATAGATACAATTGAAAGCAGGCTTACCGATAGCCTTTCATTTCATATGAAATGAAGTGCTTCAATTAACTAAACTATGCTATTCAGCGTTAGCGGGTCCGGTTGCAGATACCATTTATGACGAAAAAACTTGCTCAGCTACCAAACAAATTCACATGAAAAATAAAGCTGCCATACCCTGCAGGCTGAATTACAAGGTTTATAGATGAGCTGGCAGCGGCAGGTAAAGCTGGGATAATGACGTGCTTTTGACGTAAAATGTCACGTATTGTCATAAATTACCCAAGAAAGAAAAATAGCAACCAATGCCCTTGGGCGTTGACATTAAAAACCATCTATTCTCGTCAGGGCACTAACTAGAAATATGATGAAAAACCTCCTTTTTGGTGATTAACAAAATATGAAGACCGAGTTTTACAAAAGCTTGAAAATTCTGGCTGAAGAGCAGGGAAGTCAATACCGTGCTGAGACAACACTAGCTGATGGATTAAAATTGCAAGTAAACTTTTGCTATTCTTGTGACGATGCTATTTCAATGTTGAAAGAAAAAATTGATCGTTCCTACAAAAAACAGATACAGGTTAATGATTTAAGAACGGAAAGACTTCGACATCAGTCTATGAAGCGGGATGTCGTTGTAAATTATCAAGCATTAGGTACTGTTGAAAAAAAATATCAGAAGAAAACTGACCAAAGTTTCGTAAGGTTAGATACTTATAGTGCAGTTAAAAAAATCTATTGCTATATCGCTGGTGTAAAGCATAAAAATAAACAATTTCAGATAGACCGCCAGAATCTTTTAAAGTTGGTTTATCCTGGATACACACTTCAATTAATTCGGGAACCAGAAAATATTCATGATCGCAATGCGATTGCAATAGTCAGTGAATTTGGCCAACTGGGTTATATTCCAGCAAAGCTGACTGGTAAATTGGCAAATAGTGAGCTGGTTAAAGCAGTAGTAAATACTTTAAAACTATCTGACAATCAAACTATTACTTGTGATATTTCTGTAGAATATGCTGAAAAAACCAGCAATTCAGAAAAGCCATTTTATCAAAATCATGGTAGATCGAGCACTGGAGCATTACCGCATTCTCCATACTATCAACCAACAGAGCCGCTTATCGACAATGAACATAGCCAGGATGAGGATACTGAGGTTGATTATGGTTATGCTGAAGAGCTAGATTGGGAGGATAGATTTTAATTTATTGAAATACCCCGCTCCGCAGGAGGCGAGCCTTAAGGCGAGAGAGCTTGCTCTAGGGGTTTTTATTAAAAAGATTGATATCTTGCATTAATTATTCTCTTGTTTGCACTTTCGTAAGAACATTTATGGTGGCTAACACCGCCATAGGCATTAATTGGTGGTGTATCCCGCCAGAATAAACTGTGATTTGGTAGAGCTGAATTATGCGGGATCACACACTAATTGACTTGAGGCTTGTTTAGCGCTGCAGCCCCCCTCAGTGCAGCCAAAACCAGCGTTTCATCACCAAGCCCCGTTTGCTTGACCAACTGCCGCAGCATAATTGTGCAAAGTCGAAATGAATCTCCAATCGTTACTGGCAACATAAAGAGATTGCCAGTACCTGCAGATGCCCGAATTAAAAGTCGATTTTCCTGGCGCTCAATATCGATGCCTTTTCCCGGGCGCTTGAAATGTGCGTTTGGCAGATAGCCCATCAACACGGCACAAGCGATAGGCAATTCACTATCTGAAAGCTGGATAACGATTTTTTGCCTCCATTCGACCTTTTCACCATAGCGTGGGGCTACTTCAAGATTGATGGTGGGTAAATCAATTTTTGGTAGGCGCGTCGCTTCTGCACACAAAGCGGCTTTTGAACCAAAACATTTAATTTTGGCTTGCTGTGCCGGATTATTGTCCATTTAAATCACCGAGATAACGATGCAAGTGCAGCGCTTTAATATAGGGCTCCGGATCAATTTTGGAATCAAGACGGGTAATTCTTCTTGGAGGCGCTTTTTTATCCGCCTCACCAGGATCATCACGCCAAACCCATCGTTCAGGAAGGATCGGGTCCTGGCACAATACAATCCCTGAAATAGTGATGGCCTTGCGTTTTACCTCATCTGACTGCCGATATAAAAGATTGGCCCGCAACTGATTTGGCAGCTTTTTTTTGAACACCAGCGACTGCTCGGGTGATAGCGCTTGTAGTCGGGATAAGGCAATCTCCCTGGCGTTACTATTGCTGAGATTTTCTGCTTGTTCGATTGCGTCCTCTCTGGAAATTTTATCGATCGCAGAATGCGTTCTGGCCCAAGTCCAGCTGATTGACATTAACTGCTCAGGTAAAATTCGAATGTTGGCATAGCAGCGCAGCAGATCTAGCCGGTTAATTTTTGCCCGCTTCAGCGCCAATTGAAGCGAGTCAATGCGACGGCGCTGTGCTTCATCCTGCTGCTGTAGTACGCGATCAATCAGTTTGTCTAGGCGTGACTTGTTTCCAGTGACCGCTTCTCTGACGGCTTTGATGGCTTGGCGGAAATCATCTTTAGCTTGGTTTAGGTTTTCTGCTTGCCTGATGGTGGCAGGGGAGGCGCACACTACGCCCGCTTTAGGTAATACTTCCCCCGGTTCTAAAAGCCACATTTGGGTCATTGATTGAATAGCAAGATCTCGGCCGTGGACACCCGCGTTAGAATGCCCCGGTAACAGCAGCGGCAAATCCTGGTCAGCCCGAACGGCATCGGCAAAGCGCGTATTCGCTACCCGCAAAGCTTCATAGTGTTGAAGTAGCCCCTGAACCAACAATACTTGCATCGAACACCCCAAAAAGCGCATAAACTCACTTAACATATTATACCATCCCCGCAAATAACAAACACATTAAAAACAATCCATTCCGATTTCTTGATCCCGTAACTGCTTTTCTCTTGATTAACCTTCGCTATCCTTCTTTATCCTAGGCATGCGCCGCCCTTCGGGCTTTGCCTGCAAAAGTTAATCAGGGTGGGGTTAAGGTCTGACGGGGTCTTGTTTCGGGGATGGTATAATATCTGCTGAATTGTTTTCATTTTTCGTACTGAAGGGTGGGTGCAAAATTGGAAAATGCAGCTGCGTTTTAATTTCTAACTTAGGGGCTCTAATGCAGCCCCTCGTTGAACTCAATCCTTTTGCTGAGATTTCATATTCAGGCCATCTAAAGAACGCATGAATACAGAAAGCAAAGGATAATTACAAAAAAAGATGATCTCTATATTCTTCTTTCTTCTGTAGGTAGACATCCTTATCTCCTCATGTCTCTAGTACGGTTTTCCCTCAACCATTGGTAAAATAACAGGCCAATAGCACATTATTGCAAACAATTTCATTAGGATCAGAATGGTTATCCCTAATGAAAAACCATTTGAATTAGGGTTGTCTACTTTGCCTATAATTAATCGCGGTATCTGTATTGCCAAAACACTGACCCCCAAAATAATATATGGACCAGCCTGGTTCAAAGTAGTATCAGATATCCAAAATGCTATTGTTATCAAAACAATTAGAAACAAAATAGTGCCGTTTATTGCTCCATCTATTTTGATAGCATAGCGCTGGTATTCTGTTACTATTTTCTTTGAAAGTGCTTCGTTAATACTAATGAAATAACCAGATAAAGATGTGTAGATAAATATTACCACTACCAACATCAAGTTTTGAAGCGTGAACATTGCTGATGCTCTCCCTTGCGTCAATATTTAAAAACAATGTCAGTAAGAATAATTGCATCCAATTATTCAATTATTCTATCAATTTCAGCAAACCCTTTAGATTTCAACTGAACAAAAAAAGGATCTTCTGATGGAGAATAGTAATCTGAATCAGCATCAAAGCCTGAATGCCCACCATAACAGCTCTCAGCATGCGCCAATGTTTTTGCAACAACATCATCTTCGCTCAGAAGGGTACCGGTGAGCGAATCTGTTGCTGAAAAGTATTCTCTTGTTGCCTTTGTCGTTATCGCAAGCTGCTCCATTGATAGATCAAACATAAAAGCATCGTCCGTTCTGAAGCGATCATCGACAATTCTAGTAATATCAAGGCTAGCGCACCGAAGATCTGCTATACCTTGGCAAATAGATTTTAACGTTCGATCTAGATCGTCATGGTCAACTTTAATGCTCCCATCAGAACCAAACGAAACACTGGTATTTCCAATCTTATGATCAATATTGCACAACTTACGGTTAAGTTTTTGCTCCAACTTTAATCGATGCAGCTGAACCAGATATTTAATGACAATTGTTCGACACTTAACCCTACTATTTAAAGCCTCGGAATAGTCCAATGATGAACTACCAGTATCATCATCGTCACTAGATGCAATGATTGCTGTAGCGGCAGCTGCAAGTCCTACTGCACCGATCCATAAAAGAGGAAGTGGAGGCATAGTTTTCTCCCAAAAGTGGCTGGATTTGTCCAGCCACATTAGTTACAAGCAAGTAAAATTTAGGCTGCATGCAGCTTGTTAGCCAAAGTTTGAGAGCCTTTCTCTAGTGCTTGAATACACTCGCTTAACTCGACAGGATCAAAATCAAACCTAGCTTCTGCTTTCATTTTTTCCCGGTGTTCGTCAGTTTGCTTCAACAATGCCTTGAAGCCTTTGTTCATACTTTTTTCGGTGCTGTTCCAGTATTTATTAACGACTGCTTCAATTTCAGGCCAAATATCTTGCTTCTCGATTGCCTTGCTGACTTTTTTGGCTAATGATTCCTCCCATGAACCACCTACTAGCCTGTAAACGATGTAACCAATACCTGCAGCAAGTGCAAGACCAATAGTAATTGGCCCTCCTATCGCAGCTACAAACGACGTGAGGGTCGTCACACTTCCTGTGATTCCCAGGGAAGTAAGTACACCTGCAGCTTTTCCAACCAAGATATAGGCACCTAAATTACTGGAAATTGTTGACACATATAGTGCCATAGCTCCTAGGCTCCCCAAACCCGATAGCCCTCCAATAAATGCTGCATGTGCATTAAAGCTGGCATCAACATCAACGCCACCAACCTTTTCAGAACTACCTTCTTGCTTTGAAAAGTCATGGCCGGGAACAATTTTTTGCCACTGTTCTATCAGCAACTCCAACTTGCTTGAGATAGACTCGCCACTCTCAGTGAGACGTGCTTGAAGCTCAGATGAGATCCATTGGCCAACATAATCACCAATATCTTCCTGAGCATCCTTTTTGTTCTCATAGAGGCTTTTAATTTTGCTTGTTAGGCAGTCGGTTGACTTGATGTGATCAAACCGCATTCGCATATGCTCCACATCAGACTTCAGCCTCTGAGCACAGGATGCTATGAGTTTTTTAAATTCCTTTTCTAAGCTATCAGCTTGGTCACGAAATCGGGCATCCTTTTCTTCAACCTCCTGGATTCGCTCCTGCGTAGCTTTTTTATTGTATTCAAGTTGACCAATTACAGAATTAAGTCGCTCCATTAGACCTTCAAGACGTTTTTCTATTTCCTGTTCTAACAATGAAAGCTGATTAGTTTCAAGCTGTTCGGCCATTTTTTTTATAGCACCAATCACAGCTGATCGGTATACATCATTCTCACGCCAAAATGGTCTTATTCGAGATCTGAATTCATCTGACTCGGGAAGCCTAGATGTGAACCCTTTCTTTTCCCACTGGCCAAAAGATTGCTCACTAAATTGCTTAAACGTTCTGGTTGTTGCAACATCGGCGATTACTGAAATCTGTTCAGGTAACATCTCAGAGTGACAATGAGATTGAACGATCAAAAAATGGTCAAGAATCCCCATGCCCTTTTTATCGTGCTCGCGCAGGGGTGGTGAGTTTTTAAATGCTTCAAATGCCAAAGCTAATTGCCCTTGGCCAAAGAAGCCGTTAGCTTGAGACAAAAAGACCAAGCCTTCAGCAATTTCAGTACCTGCAACGGCTAGCTCATCATCATTCCCAAGCGCTCCTTCAGTATCACCTGGAGTATCTAACAAGCAAATATGTCTTAAAATTTCAGCATCGTGGAATACGATAGCTATATAAGCTTCTGTGTGTTCATCTTGATAATTATGAGTTCCAAGCTGTGTTAACAGATCTTTGCCGCCTTGGTCGACCAAGAAATTTTCCACGGCATCGGGCAAATGAAGCATATTCGGCATAAAGCCTTTCTTCATAATCATCACATCAGAATTGATGCCTTTTGGACGATCTTCGATATGCACCAATAAGTTAATAACACTTGTAGCAGGTTGAAACCGCGTTGGCAGGGTATCGGTTCCAAGAATGGTGTTAATCAACGTTGATTTTCCAGAATCAAATTTACCAAAACATCCGATAACAGGTTTTCTGTCTAATCCTTTAATTGAAGCTGCTACTGAAGAAAAGACACTTTCCAAATCAAATGCTTTTAAGTATGGATATGATGAGACAACAATTAGAGACTTCACTTGCTCTAGTGCCTCTAGTGCCATGGAAATAGCTGCTTGTTTTTTTTCTGTTATTACATTATCCATCGTGTTTCCTTTGATTTCAGATATCGAAAAGCTGTCGATAATAGAGTGATATTCTTGCTGACTTACTCCAATAGCATTCAAGTAAGCAGCAGTTTTCAGAGTATCTACAGAAAAAGGCCTCTTCTCTAACCGCGATATAGCTGCCTGGCTTAATATGGGTTTATTTGTGCCAAATAAATCTGAACGACTCACCACTTCATGCTGAGATAGTCCTGAACGATCTCTGCTTTCTCGCAAGAAAGCGGCAACCTTCATTTCCACTTTATTTTCGAGCATCGCAATCACCTCAAAATGGGATAACGCAACACTAGCTGACAAAATATCGCGTTGCAAGAAAATTATTCATATTTGAATAGCTGAGTTGATTTGAAATAGAAGTACCACAAATCAGATTATGGGGTGACTGGCCCTCCCCAAAAAAACAACACCGCATGACATTCGAATCCGTGGGGGGAGCAACAGCAAACCCAAAAAGCCCTCTCAGTCATTCGTTCTTCGATAATCCAAGAGATGGCCCCATTTACAGGCAGATTGCACACGCTCGGCTACAGCCGATAAAATGGTCACCATCATTTTACCCATAGTGTCTTCGGTGCTGATGCCATCTTCAATAAAGCGGATTGCTCACCCCTGTTGGTGGGGTTTGAAATCCAAAAAATACATACTTAAGTGTTGCTGGTGGCACACATCTGAATGTATGTTTGGTTGACGATATCCCCGGCTTGCGAGTGGTTCCTATACCCATTGCCTGCACAGGAAAAGAGGGGCTGATATCAAGCATGCCAGATGCGCTCTTAGTTGGTTTTCATATGGATTGCTATAGTGACCACCGAGCGTCACAGAATGTACGTTCAGATCAGGAAGCTAAAAAATATTAATGCAGAGTAGATCAGTGATTAATTCTGTTGGTTTGCTGTTGCGTTTTTTTATGCGCAGTTGGGCTAAGTTTCTTGGGTTAATATAATGTCGGAATGAATTTTTTATTCATACCATTTAGGAATGCGGCCGTTGCAGCCTTAGTAGTCCAATATCTCACTTCTCTAGCTTTAATTTTAATGTTTTCAAAAATTCATCGGGGAAGTTGGTTCTAGCCATGGAAAATTCCTAGGTTGTTCTAATTCGTGGGTTTCAATATGAGTAATGTTCTCTCGCAAAAAGGCAAAGGTCTCTTTGTGGGAAATCGGATTGCTTTGCTATTCATTAAATTGTGTAGTGGTTGAAAATGCCGAGGAAATAAAGCGGTGTATGTTTTGCTAGCACAGGTCGAGCTACCACAGCCGAAGGTTGCCCTGCGTATAGGCGTGGTAGCTCCTACATTTATTATTGTTTAGGCAGGGGATAGTCTTTGAACGTAGCTACCCAGTCGGTCTAGGTCACCCAGAATCTGCTGTATCAGTTGCTCTTGTTCTTGAGGTTTGACATCGACGATACGGTTCGTCATCTTCTTCCATTTCCAGTTAACATTGAGTTTGGTGTTATATGCTGCAGCAAGTTTGTCAGCTATTGCTTCATTCATTAAACCTTCTTTCTGCATATGAACAGTCAGGTTGTAGCCAGACTCAAGCTCGGTTTCGGACTCAGTATTCATGTCTGTTACGCTCAGATAGAAAGGCCAGTAGTTGTTTTTATCTTTCCTATATGGTTGCCAAGCGGTATGGAAAATTTTAATAGCAGCATCTTTTCCTGAAGAAAACTCAAATTCAAAGATATCAGGGTGTCGTGTATCCAATGTTTCCTTCACCCACTCCAGCTTTGCATAGTCCTCCAGATTGGCAAGCAAAGTGAAATTCTTCTGTAGAAAATGTCGGATGTTCAGTACCGCAGGGGAAAGGGGTGTTTCCAGCTCGGACATCAAATTTATGACATCAATGTCGGAAGCTATAGCGAGGTTTAAATCAGAGTCGCCAGCAGGCAGGGTTAGAGTGATATCCTTAAAATTGCCCACGAGCTCACTATGAGTGCTTGCCATAGACGCTAATTGTTTACACGTTCTCTTGAGGCTTTTATCTAAAACATAGTTTCCACTGAGATGGATAAGTAGGTCCTTAAAAATAAGGTTGATAGCTGGGCTTACCCTTTCAGAATCAACAATATTTTTAAGGGCGGAAATTAACCAATCGTGGCTGGTACACGCCCATTTATTTTGTTCATCTGGATGAATTTTGTTTTTATCATAAGGACCATATCCATCCATTAGAATACGAATGAGATGGTATTCCTCGATTTGCTCCGTTAGTGTCTCAGCCCACTGGGAATATGCCTTCAATTGATTGTTATGTTCACTGCTGCCGTATTTGTGCTCAATAATGACAACTAGTTTGTTATCGATATCAGTAAGCAAGAAGTCCAGTCTTTTCTTGTCGTGAATCAAATATTCTGTTTGTACGTTCAAGTTGTCGAATTTTAATGAGCAGATATCCAGGCTATTTAATGGCATGGGTGCGCCCCCATTCACTATGGCATCCCTGAGCATTTCTTTGATGAAATAATCACCCAGCCCGTGACCTTCCCGTGGATCAAGCAACCAAGCAATTACTGTAGAGAGTTTGTTTTCTCCAAGACCAAGCACATCAAAAATATGACGACTCTGGTTGTAAAGAGAAACTAAAGGAAAACGTTCGTCTGATACAAATTTATTGATTAGTTCGGATGCTTTTTGAATATCCATATTTCCATGGTGCTTTGAGGAGTGGTGAAGATTGAAATCTACCACATAAATACCCCGCAACTTTCAAAGTCAGTAAGCCTAGCGTGCTGCTTGGCAAATCTCTGTAGAGATGCAAACCGACGTTTAAGGTATCGCTATGTCCAACACTTGCCTGCTGGTTAAGCGCCATTTTTTTGGTATGCTCTTGCTCGTTGGCTGACTACTTATGCTACGATAGCATTAAATTAAGGCTCTTGATGCTTTCAAGGGAGCTTTTCCCTAACGTGCTTGTCTTATGATTCATTCCCGTTTCATATTTTGCTGCAATGAACTTTACCGCATTATTAGACAATCAAAAATGCTTTGAAATGATTAGAGAATTTCGCTGGCCAGATGGTGTTCGCTGTCCGCATTGTCATGGCGATAGGATTACTCGTCAAGGCAAAGATGACACACAGCCCGAGCGTCAGCGTTATCGATGCAAAGATTGCCAGAAAAAATTTGATGACCTAACACATTCTGTTTTTGCTGGTCGTCACCAGTTTTTAAAAGTCTGGATTCACTGCCTGTATTTAATGTCTCTCAATTTATCAAATCGACAGATAGCACAAGAGCTTGGTCTGAATAAAGACGATGTTTACAACATGACCAAAGCATTGCGTGAAGACATTCAATCCCGAGGTGCAGCCGTCGTGCTTTCTGGTGAAGTAGAGTGCGACGAAGTCTATGTAGTCGCAGGCCATAAAGGATTACCTGAACAGGTAAAAAAAAGGCCGAAAACCCAGAAGAAACAGACTTCGCGGCGCTAGAGGTCGAGGAACACTACAAAAGGAAAAACCTCCTATTTTAGGCATGATTCAACGGGGTGGTGAGGTCGTTATCCGCATGATGGAAAATGTCCAGCAAGCGACAATTAAACCTGCGCTGTTGCAGCATATTAAAGCAGGGACACAGGTTTTTACCGATGAATATAATATTTACGATAGGCTGAAAGAATGGGGTTATGGCCATAAAACGGTCTGTCATAGTGCTGGAGAATATGCGAGAGATGAAGATGGTGATGGCTTCCATGAAGTGCATGTGAACACGATGGAAGGCTTTTGGTCATTACTGAGATCCTGGCTTAGACCTCACAGGGGTATTTCACAGGACTATTTGCCGCTTTATCTATCTTTTTTTGAGGCGCTACACAATATAAAACGCCGAGGTTTATCATCAATGAAAGGCTTGCTGGGTATACTACTTAACTAGCACCCTGCTACCCAGCAAGAGCCTTTTTTCTGATAGCTCGGTAGTGCAGCTCAAGGGACTTGAAGCCCTGTACCTGGAAATTGCTGAAATAACAAAATACAAACTTATTTCCATATCTACTATTTTTTCAAAATTCAGTATCGCAACTGCAAATTTAAAATTTGCAACAACCATCCACCAGTGGCCACAAATAGGCCCACCTTCGGTGATCTTTTTTTTATTGGAATCCTTTTCGAAAATTAAATAATCACAACGCCTCAAAAATTTTTTACTTAAAAGCCATCTAACATGGTGAGGGCATCCAAGACTGGCTTGATGGTGTAACATATTGCATCACTGGAAAATTTTATTTCCTGAGTTTGATTGCCGGTCAATATCTGCAACACCAAACAACACAGTGGAAAGCAAAGAATGACAAAATACGCAATCGGTGGTGGAATTTTTGAACGCTCTGATTCTTTGATTGAAGCGGTATTATCTCAAGCACATCAATCCCGGGAGCGCCCTCGCTGTCTTTGTAAAACACCAGGCCTTCCAATGTATATCGCACGAACCAGCGATAATCATTTTCTGTTAAAGCGAATGTCCAATAGTGGGCAATCCCATCATCCAGACTGTGAGTCCTACGAAATACCTCCAGAACTCTCAGGACGAGGTGCTGTAGCACAAACAGCCATTACTGAAAGCCACGAGTCAGGATTCACTAACCTGAAGCTGGACTTTGCTTTGTCAAAACTTTCACTCAACCGGACAATCGTTAAAGGCGAGTCGCAAGAGGCCACATCAGTTAGGTCTGATCCTGCAAAGCTTTCCATCAGATCACTGTTACATTGCCTCTACGAAGATGCAGGTCTGAACAAGTGGTCACCCAAAATGGAAGACAAGCGCTCTTGGTATATCATCAGAAAATATCTACTCCAAGCTGCACAAAGCAAACTCGTCAGAAATCATCCACTAGCAGAAACCTTACTAATACCTGAACAGTTTTCTCTGAATTATAAAGATGACATTGTTGCTCGACGCAGGCAGTTTCTTTCTAGACTAAAAAAACAAGGCAATAAGCAGCCCATGGGCATACTTATTGGTGAAGTAAAAGCGATTGAAAAAGCCCGCTTTGGCTTCAAAATGATTGTAAAACATATGCCAGACACCCCTGTCTACTTGGGGGAAGATACCTATAAACGAATTGCCAAGATATTTTCGAAAGAGCTCGCCTTCTTCCATGAAAATGAATCTATTCATTTACTGGCAATTTGCACCTTTTGTTTAAGTGCTTCAGGTAGCCCCCAAGTAGACACCATCTCATTCATGACGGTTGACCAGAGCTGGCTTGCTTTTGAGAGCATCGAAGAGTTAGAACTAATCGAACGTTTACGCCATGAAAAACGGCATTTTATCAAAGGTCTAAGATACAATCTTAATGAAAAGGATATCATTGCTTCTCTGCTGCTGACGGATACCAAACAGCAACCCACAGCAGTATATCTTGTACCAGCAGGAGCGAGTGAGAGCTATTATGATGAGTTAAACACTATTGTTGAAAGTAGTGATTTATATAGCAAGGTTTTAGACGTCAACCAGAAAGAAAGCCACGATATTATTTAGCTTTTTTGCCCAATTAATGATGGGCAAGAAGCAACCTACAATCGGCTGCAAAAATGAAAAACGCACTTGCATTTCTAAAAAAATGGCATAAAATCAAATTTCAATTAAGCATCTGCAAAAACCGAAAACGCAAATGACTTCCAAAACTGAATACCTCAAGATCCGAGATTTGAAGCGCCTCTTTGATGCGGGTGCATTGCTGAGCTGCAATGTCCACCTAGGCATTATGAATAAAGCCTATAACGTCCATTTTGAATCGACCGCCGGTAATATTAATTACTGGATTGCTGCACACAGAGATCCTAGTGAAATGCGTCAGTTCAAAACGCTAGATGCGGCTGGCAATGCAATTAAAGAGATTGGATTTCGGAAGTTTTCTACCAATTTGTTTTAACACGCTTTAAAACATTGCACTACATATCGCCTAGTAAGAGTAAAGTCAGCCGACTCTGGTTGGGTTTCTTGCGCTTTGAAACGACGAAATCTTCCAATCCAGTAGAGGTAAAAGTGGCTAATTTAATTTGATTCTGCAGACAGAAATCCTTTTGTGCTAATCCGCTTTTCTTCCACTATTCGATGCGTTCTTGCCTGAGTTGTTGTTTAGCCATGCGTGAATCTCCTGAAAATTGATATCACAAATTGGAACAAGAAATCATAGAAGAATAGGTGGGACCAATGAAGCGTTTACGCTTTAGTGGGTTATTCGCGCAATTATTTTATCTGGGAAGATGCTTTCTTATGCCTTAAAGCGACTTAAATAATCTACCAACCCTTGAAAATATACAGCCTTATCAACCTCTTATTCTTTCGAAGTGACAATGACAGTATCGCCATGAAAAGAATCCAATATTGAATTTCCTATATGTCTAGCTCTTAATTTTAACTTATTTATCTTTGGAGAAATTTTTAAATTCATGTGTAATATTGGATTTGCGCCAAGATTTATCTCTTTGAGAGAATGACAATGCCCCAAATTGATGTCAGCGTTCTCTATTTGATTTCGATACAATGATAACCTTTTAAGATATCTAGAAAATTTAATATTTGAAATGTCTTCGATAGTATTTTTATATGCAAGTAAAGTAGTTAGATTTTCTAATGTTTCAACCTCATTTGGAATACTATCAAGGTTGCATGCCGATATATTAAGTTTTTTTAATGACAAGGCCGAAGATAGTTCGGTCAAATCAATATCTGGATTACCTCGTATATCTAATTCCTCCAGTTGATGTAGTATCGTTAAGTTAGGAATAAACGATAAGTCGTTAAAACTCGCTCGTATTTTTTTTAAGGATTTAAGCTCTAATAAAGCTGCCCATACATTTTTCTGTTGTCCAATTGATAAGCCAATTCCCAGCCCCCTTTGGTAAGCTTGGTTATCTGTAAGATCAATTGAAATTATTTTTTCTTCTTCAACACCTATGTATATATTGAACTTTAGTAAGTTGCAGAGGTGCTCATAAGCCTTCTTGTTATCATGATTTAGCGATTCTGATGCGTTAGTCAGTGTGGCGGCTCTATTTTCTCCACACGGAACCTGTTCAAAATTAAAGTTATTCCAATGCATTACTGGAAGTGAGTTACTAGACCTCACCAATTCACCATCTAGCCAACACACCCGGATAGTCCCCTTAAGCTCTGCAGATTTTTGAATCATTCTAATTGCCTCATAGGACGCAGGGCTCTCGGAAGGCGCAGGGCGGAGAGAAGGAAAATCACCAATAATGATTAATGATGAGGGTATGTTTTTTTTCTCTATATTTTGTAGGTACTGATCAAGACTGGTTGACAGCCTTTCATCGGAACAGATTGAGAAAACTAAGCAATTTTGCAGCGTCACATTCAGTTGTTGGGCTATTTTTTTGCATGTATTCCCTCCAAAAACTTTAATCATAACAAAACTCTTCTTTAATCATTTTTAGGATTTTTACGAAAGATTTGAATAATATTTCAGATGGAGTCTGCTTTTCAAAACTGTCTAAAATAATAGTGATATCTTTGAGTGTCTTGGGTGATAGTTCACATAAAGCCAACGCACCTTCGGAAGGCGAGCGAACATAAACACCCTCATTTAATTTTAGTAAACCACCAATACGGAGTATTGATTTTGAAAGGTGTGGAAGTCGTTTATTTTGAATTAACAAATCTGATGTTTTTAGAACAGATTCGAATTTAGCTTCCGCTTCATCTAAAGAGAACTGAATAAGCTCGCGAGAGCTGTTTTTAAAGTAAGAAATTGGCTGAGATAAGTCTTCACCTGCTAATAGCTGGCCAGTTTGCGATACAAGCAAGGTGTTAAATATAGATTCCGGTGTTTCTAAAGAGTAATCAATAATTTTTATGTCTAGGTAAGGAATTAATGGATAAATTTTATGGCATTTTTTTGCAATTTTTCGCGCAATGAGGCGGGCTTGTTCTTTGTTTGCATGCACAAATAGCAGAATGTCGATATCAAGTGGCTTGGATGTTGAGATCTCAGTATGTATTAGCGACGATCCTCTTACATATAGGGAAAGTTTACTTGGGCAATTCTCCCAAAGTTCATTGATGAAAGGTCTAATGGCTCTCTCGATAACATCAAAGTAAGTTTTCATTCTTAACCGATGAAATCAGCAAGTCACAAATTGTTTGGACTTCACTTTTGTTTAGGTTTCTAAACATTAACCCATTGTCATCTACAGAAAAAGGCTGGTCTGCGCGTAGTTCAGGGTGACTTTCAACAATACCATCGACAAGATCGGCGATAGTCTGGAAGCATCTTGGAGTATGAATACCTATTGCAACATGAATTGAGATATTTTCAGTTTGAACGGAATGAGTCCTACCAGGAGGTAGGTACAGCATGTCGCCTGCATTAAGGGTTAATTCAAGCATGGATAGATTTTCAGCTTCTTCTGAAAAAGTAATCGCTTTATGTGGAAATGTTTGCGACTGGTTGGCGCCTAGACTCCATTTTTTCTGGCCATAAAGCTGCACTGCAAAAATATGATGAGGGTCAAAGTGTATTGGAATTCCACCACTGGGGCCAAAAGAGAAATAGCCATTCAAAGTTATTCTCGACGAAAAAAGCTTTGTAAGCTTTGCCTCCCATGATCGAAATTCTGGCAGAAGAGATGCGAGATTTTCAACTTTAACAGTGTTGGGCTTACGAGAAAAATAGAGAACTTTATTAGCATCAATTTCTTCATCTAAGCCATACTGGCTAGATTTTGTGTATAAAAGAGGGCTTAATGCACCTCCTTCACATAAAACTCGAACTTGTGGATAGCGCAACCTTGGTTGCTCTAATATTCGCTCCAGAAGATTTTGAGGGTTTTCAATATTTAAAGCTGTCGCTGACCGTCCATAATGAAGGAAATTCTTTCCCCAGTAGTCTTGAAAAAAACTATGCACACTTTCTTTGGTTAAAAAATCATCAAAGTTCATAATTTATTATACCTTTAGGCACAGCTGAACATCTCGGATCACCTAATGACGAAAATTTTGTTCGCATTGCAGCACCAGGGCACCCTCCATGACATAGCTTCCAAGCGGGGCAATTATGACATGCAGCCCCTTGTTGCGGTTCGATTGCTAAACTACCAAGAGTGTCTAATACACTGGCGGCAGAACTAGATTTGAAATCCCCAGTAATCACTTCTTCCATACATGCACAGGGATAAACGGTTCCGTTAGGATTGATGTATAGTTTTGACCTGCCTGTTCCGCAGTTTTGTGCAAACAAATTTATATTTTTTTCATCTGCATTGGCCGCAGCATATATAGCATTTTCGGAGAACATTGTTGCTATTCTTAAGCGATCTAAATTTATAGTTTCATCTTTGATTTTATAAACAAATTCGTTCCATTCTGGAGTAGTAAGATCATCAGTATCATCTGCTCTGCCTGATCCTACGACACGTTTAATATTCCAATACGAAAAACTAATTTTCGACAAAGCGTGATCAAGAGCTAGAACAGAATGAAAATTATGTTTTGTGACTGTTGTCGCCACTATTACTCTGATACCTAGTTCAAATAATTTATCAATGTTGGCTAATGTTCTCTTATAGGTACCTTTACCCCTAATATTATTATGGGTATCTTCGTCACCATCTATTGAAATTTGAATCGATACATTCTGGAAATTAGCAATATCTTTTAACTGATTAAACCTCAGCCCATTTGTATTTATTACAACATTTTTAAATTTTCCAGCACTTTTTTTAACAATATCATAGAAATCAGGGTGTAAAGTGGGCTCTCCACCACTTATTAACATACTCGCGTCTTTTCTAATTTCGGAAAGCTCGTCAATGATACGAAAGGCGAGGTCTTTGTCTATTAGCTCGGTAAAGTAAGGGTTGGAAGAGCGAATGCAGTGACTGCAAGAAAGGTTACATTTCCTAGTTAGCAATAAATAAATTTGATCGAGCTGAAATCTGTCATGACTATACTGCATTTTATGCCTTGTTTGACTTTTTGAACTCTGATGAATGATAAATAGGTAACCATTGCATCGTGTGATTTTTATTTAGGCATGCTGAAACGCATAGAATATTTTAATATTTAGCAACAAGCAGCTATCAAAATTTTCATCATCTATTGTGAACGTACAATACCAGCGATAACAGAAGGGCTGATGTTAAATTATTGATTTGGCATCAATTGAATCCAATTGCCAGATACATAGATCTGGCAATTGGATTCATATTTTCAAATTATGGGAGGTGGAGTACTAATCCCATTCTCGCCAGCTACCAAAACTATCTTCTATATTAAGCTCTGTTTTGGTTACTTTAGAGGTAGAAGCGCTTGGAGTGTTTTTTTCTCTTTCAAGTGCCGCACTAAAGTTCGGTTGAAATTCGAATTTTGATGGCTGAATTGCCGATGAAGATTTAATAGCTGAAGGGGTGCTCATACTTCATTCCTTTTGAATTGATAGTTCGAATATTATCTTTCGCTGAAATAGTCGTCAAGCTTTGGATTTATTAATTTTTGAACCAAAAATTACTCGCATGCCGTATCTTTAATGCAAGTAGCCGCCCTTTAGGTAGTCTTCCCGAAATACACCCCTCTCTCTCTGAAATATTTGATTACCTCCTACCATTATTAGCCGGTGAATGAAATATTACTTACTATCTTTTTCCAACAGTTTTAAAAGAAGATCGCACTCTTTGCAAAGGCCTGTAACATACCTTTCCATCATCTCAAGCGTGCCGCTTAAAGGCCTCAGATCATCAAACCTCTGATTAACTTTGAAAAAAAACCTCCTTCAGCCAATACCACTAGTTGCTTCATCAGGCTGAAGAAACGCTTCAACACTTTAGAAAAAACAGCAGGGGGAATGTACCGTCAATAGATTTAAATATATTTTCGCTCATTAAAGTACCCAACTCCGTTCAGCCAGAACATTTATCGAACTAATTTTGCAAGCAGATTGCTTTACCAACTCAATAGGAACTCGACTGTACTTTAAAGCAATACTGACTCTTTATCGCATTTGAAAGTTAAGGTATGATAACTATAAATTAACTTAAATTAACAAGCCTAAAACAAAATTAGCCATAAGCTATTGTTTTTGATGATTTAAAAAGTTGGCACGGATATAGCTTTACCAATAGCAGTTAAACACATGCTGCGAGAATGAGGTAAAGCTGAACCATGAACTCAACCAATCAAAGTTATTTAGCCGCACCTTCATTACATGCGCAGATTAGAATGAATCAGCGGGGAATTAGCCAGGAAAAAATCGATTTAACTCTAGCATTTGGCCGTCGAATTCGAGGCAACGGCATTATATGCTACGTCGTTGGCAAAAAGGAGGTTGCTAACCAAAAAAACACTTCTATAGATCTTCGTGGTGCTGAAGGCGTGCATGTTCTTGTAGCCCAGCACAATGAAAGCCAGATCATTACCACTTATAGAAATAAAAACCTTTCAAACCTGCGTCCAATAATAAAGCGTAGAAACTAGATTTTGAGGATATAACAGTGAAAAAATTCGCAGCTAAAACCGCTCGCCCAATCCCGGTAATTATTTTGGCAGACACTAGCGGCAGCATGAGTGTTAATGGAAAAATTGATGCATTGAACTTTGCACTGAAAGACTTGATTGGCACTTTTCAGGAAGAAAGCCGACTCAATGCAGAAATACATCTTTCGGTAATTACGTTTGGCGGTAGTGCCCAAGAACATCTGCCAATGATACCTGCGCATAAAATTGAAGGTATGGAGCCATTAATTGCTACGGGTGGAACACCAATGGGTGGGGCACTAGAGCTGGCACAACAGATTATTGAAGACAAAGAAAAGGTACCATCCCGCGCATATCGTCCGGTAATTGTAATGGTTTCAGATGGGCATCCAACAGATGGCTACCATCAGTCTTTTACTAATTTCTGTAATTCGGAGCGTGCAAGTAAAGCTACCCGAATGGCTATGGCGATTGGCAGTGATGCTGATGAATCATTAATGTCAGATTTTGTGAATGACTTGGAAGCACCTCTTTTCAAAGCAAAAGATGCCAGAGACATCATCAAGTTTTTCCGAGCAGTCAGCATGAGCATCACTTCCCGTTCTCGCAGCGCTACACCAAACCAATCAGCTGTGCTGGAATTCGATGATTCAGTAAATGAACTGGATTTGGAATTTTAACTGTGGCTTTTCAAGTTCATTCAGCTTCGGTTGTCGGGCCTGGACACTTGCAATCCGGTCTCCCCAACCAGGATACAGTTCAGGTAAGAAATGGCCGCAAGCAATGGGTTGCAGTTGTCAGTGATGGCATGGGGTCAAAACCCCATGCTGCACTGGGATCAAAAATGGCTTGTCGGGCAGCTCATCAGGTTATTAAAGAATCAGATTTTACGATTTCTGATCGTGAGCTAGTGCAAAACCTATATCGTCGCTGGTTGTTATTGCTTGGAGAAATTAATCCAAGAGATGCCGTAGCAACGATCTTAATTGCCTGGGGTTGTGCAGATGGAAAATGCCGCCTGTTGCAGCTTGGCGATGGCGTTGCACTATTCACTCATGGTGGGACAACACGAATACTCGATAGCCGAAATCAGCAAGCATTTTTAAATGAGACCACTGGCTTAGGCATTTCAAAAAAAATGAGTGATTGGAGCTGTGCTCATACCGATCTTTTTAAATTGGGTGATCACGTCATTCTGATGACAGATGGAATTAGTGATGATATCGAGGATTTTGACCAATTTGCTCCTGACTTAATATCCAGCCTGACCAGTAAAGGATCTCGATATTCAAAGTGTTGGTTAAAGAAGCAGTTAACCGAGTGGCCGACTCCTTTTCACACGGATGATAAAACGATCGCGGTCGTTTCAAGAAGGTAATATGAACGCAAAGACTGATCAGAAAAAACGCAAAAAAACAGGGAACAGGGACGCTATTGATAATTTGGGGCAACGCTATAGATTGACTGGCGCTTTAGGTGAAGGTGGACAAGGAAAAGTTTGCCTGACCAACTTTCCCAATGTCTTGGTCAAAGTCAGAACCAGCAAAAACTTAGAGCAAAACAAAGAATGGCTGCGCCATGTTAAATGGTTGATGAGGCAAGATCTTGAACAGTTACAAATTGCCCGCCCGGTATCCATTATTAAAAAACCTAAATCAGTCTTTGGCTATGTTCTACAGCTAATGGATGGTCTTGAGCCTATAAAAGAGATGATTGAGAAGACTCATATCTCTCTCTGCGAAGATGGTTCTATGGAAGGTTTCTCTGCAACAGGGGGCCTGAAACGAAGAGTTTATTTGCTTAAAGAATTAGCAAAAAACCTGAACAAACTTCATAGCCGTGGCATGGCTTATGGGGATCTTTCTTTAGAAAATATTTTTATTTCTCAATCAGCTGATGATCACCAAGTTTGGCTAATTGACTGTGACAACATCTGTTTCAGCGAACGAGAGGGGCATGGCCACATACATACTCCAGGTTATGCTGCTCCAGAGGTAGTTCGGCAAGAATCTGGAGTCAACATAGCAACCGATTGCTGGAGCTTTGCTGTCATTGCAATGCAGCTGTTGACTGATAATCACCCATTTACTTCAAGCTTCTTCTGCGATGATGCTGAAGATACAGAACGGGTATTAGAGCAAGCCCACTCAGGTGAATTACCTTGGATATATGACGAAAGTGATGATAGCAACTGCTGGGACGAATCAGGCATCCCTCTTGAGTTGGTCACTAACAACAAAACATTCACGCTATTTGAGCGTTGCTTTTCCACGGGGAAAAATCAGCCCTATCAAAGGCCATCAATGGCGGAATGGCAAGATATTCTGGATCAGTCTTATTCACGGCTGGTTATCTGTGAAAACAGTCAGGATTGTGGCAGTCACTACTTTTACAACGATAAGCATGTTTGCGACTTTTGTGATAGCGAGCAGGTACTGAACCATTCACTAAAACTGGACTACTTCTTCTATAACGATGAGTTCGATAAAAATGAAGACCCTGAAACTTCACCATGGATTAATACGGACTATTCCCAGTTAGTTAACCTTGATCAAACGATAGACCTACACCTTAATCCCGCAGGCAGTGAGCACTATCACGAGTCACCCCGCTTATGCTCTATTGAATTAACTGCCAAAGCGTTACGAATACTGCCTCAGAATAAGTCAAAAGTATTGATGATTCGCAGCAGCGATCAAAAAACTCTCGAGATAAAGCGTCAGGCTAGCCTCAAGCAGGAAGTAAAAAAAGGCGAACAGTTTGAGCTGCATATATGGTATTGCGATTCAACGAATCGCCCTGCTCATATTGTCTGGAAATTTACCTGGTAGGGAATAACAATGAAATTAGGCGAGTTTCAGGTCAAACAGCCTCAGATACTTCATCTTGAAGCCAGTAGCAATAACAAGTTAGATAGAAAAAAATGGCAGATCAGTGAAGAGGTCCAGCTGTTGGAAGATGCTGGAAGCGTATATCTTTCACAGGGCGATCAGCTGCTAGAAGTTATCACTGATGATATGGCAAATCTTCAACGGAAGGCTGGTCAGCAGTCAATTCTATGGTATCTGGCAAAGACCAAAAAAAACTATCTGTTTATAAGAGGTACTTTGATTGTTGATGCTCCGGTGCAAATGGATTTTGATATCGGTATCGATAGTCGAGTAACCAAACAATTGTTAGATGCTCAGGAAATTGGCTCTGATTCTATTGCTAAAGCCACTCAATGGTTCAATGAAGAGTTTTTGTTACAGGGAACTGAGCACGCCAGATTATTCACCTGTTTTTATGCACAAAATCGCACCAGGTCTTTGCAAATCCAGGGGCGAAACTATAAAGCCACCCTGGAAGGCCTAGATGGTTTCTGGTTGATTTCAAAGCTTAACCGCTCAGTTGCTGGAAATGTTTCCTTAAAGCTACTGCAGGGCCGAATTAATTTTGTAGATAACTCGGTTGCAGCGCAGTTAAAAAATCCAACTCATAAAAAGCAGCTCAATGAACTAGTAAATAGCCACGGCAGCTATATGCAGCTATGGCGTCAATACAACGATGCCGAATGGTCATTGGAAGTATCTCATGCCCGAGAGTTAGGTAGCATTAAATACGAAGAAAAAGGAATCCACGAGGGGAAATTACTGCATTGGGATTTTATTGTTCGACCAGAGCAAGCCGAACAATTTATCGAAAAATTACAAAATATCGCTAAAGAGGATAACGCTCCCCTAAAGAAAATCACTCTTGAAGTTACTCCTTGCTTACCTGATTGGCTCGACAATGAAGTCATTATTCAGGAAAGCGGGCTGGGGGAAGATAAAAAAGATAAAAAACCATGGCTATGCAACTTTGTTGCATATGAGGATGGAATTCTTACCCTAAAAGTAGACGCCAAGCGTGATAGAGAACCTCACAATGCAGGTTTTATAAGCCTTTCAATGCATGGTTATCGGAAAGTTCGTCAGCGGCGGGAAGATGCTATCAATCTGATTAACAGTCGTGGTAATCCGATGCCCCAATTACACTTCCTGCTGGAAGGCGTTCCCGTTCCATATGAAGAACAACGTAAACAAAGATCCTTGTCCCCTGAGGCAAAAAAAAGGTTTAAAGGGCCTGCCACTAAAAAACAAAAAGAAGCTCTTTATGTTGCGCTAAACACTCCTGATGTTGCTCTAATCATTGGGCCCCCTGGCACTGGCAAAACCCAAGTCATTACTGCGTTACAGGTACGCCTAGCCGAAGTCATGAAAGATGTCCCCGTTCAGCATATGACCTTGCTGACCAGCTTTCAGCACGATGCCGTGGACAATATGCAAGAAAGATCAAATGTATTTGGTTTGCCTGCAATCAAAAAAGGCGGCAAAAGGGATCGAGATAATGATGCCAATGATCCCTTAGTTACCTGGTGCCAAGACAAGGCCGTTTTGCTGGAAAGCAAGCTCGAAAAACTTATTAATAATGAACCTGCTTTTTTGTCAGTAAAATCGCTTGAAAAGTGCCTGGTACGGCTACGAGTTACCCGAACGGATAGTGATGAAAAACACGGTTTGGTTAACGATATTAATATTTCGTTAGATAAACTGGCAGAGCATCAAATTCGGTTATCTCCAGAAGTTCAAGAGCGGTGGAATGAAGCAGCGAAAGATCTTTTATCATCAAAGGCTTTTGTAAAACTTACTAATTCAAATAGTGCATTACTTCGTAATGTTCGTGCACTAAGGGTGACAGAAGTTTCTTTCATGGATGATGGTAAGCAACAGAGTTGGCGACTATTGGATAGTCTGAAGATGCACCAGCACGTGATACCAAGCGAGCACTTGGCGGTACTCACTGAAACTGCAAGTCTACAACATGCTACAGATAATAAACTGAAACAGTTAAAACATGTAAAAAATAGGCTTCTTGAACAACTATTACCGGATTATCGTCCGAAAAATATTCAACAGGTTCTGGATGAAGCACTGTGCAAGTTACTAGATGATATCAATGAAGATATTCGTGACAACGTATCCAAACACCATTCTTTAGGTTATCTACAAGTGTTGGCTGAATATTTATCAGCTCTCCGCTATTCGCCAAGGCGGATGGAAAGTGCTGTAGAAACTTATGCAGCAGTTTTGGCCGCTACCTGCCAACAATCAGCAAGTCGCCAAATGGCAAATGTTAAGGATGTCGAGCATACCAGTCAGATTCAATTCAACTCGGTAATTGTCGATGAAGCTGCAAGAGCAAACCCGTTGGACTTGATGGTTCCAATAGCAATGGGCGATAAACGAATAGTACTAGTCGGCGACCATCGACAGCTTCCTCATCTCATCCAATCAAAAGTTGAAGATGAACTGGATGATGAATTTGAGTTATCGCAAGTTCAACAAGAAATGCTTGATCAGAGTATGTTCGAGCGATTAATGAAGACTTTCCTCAAACTTGAAAAAGAGCACAATCAGCCACAACGGGTAGTAATGTTGGATACCCAGTTCCGAATGCATCCTGTGTTAGGGGACTTTGTCAGCCGAAACTTTTATGAACGCCATGGTCTTGATGCTGTTAAATCTATTCTATCCGAAGATTTATTTAGTCACTCAGTTGCCAAGTTCGATGGGAAGCTGTGTGGCTGGATAAACGTCAATGCCAGTCGCGGTAGAGCGTACAAAAAACATGGCAGTTTGCAGCGCGATGCGGAAGCTGAAGAAATTGCCCGTTATGCCAAAGAAATCCTGGAAGGCTCGCCCGAGTTGAGCGTAGGTGTGATTACTTTTTATAGCGCTCAAGTAAACAAAATACTGGTTGAGATGGAGAAAATTTCTCTAACTGAAAAACGTGATGATCAATACAGAATCAAACAGGAGTGGCTGACACTTACAGATGATTCTGGAGCCCATCACGAACGTTTCAGAGTTGGAACAGTAGATGCATTTCAAGGTAAAGAATTTGATGTTGTGCTGCTATCCATTGTCAGAGGAGCGCCCCCACAACAGCTTAATATGCAAGATGAAAAAGCATTAAACCAAGCTTACGGTTTCCTCCGCTTAGATAATCGACTTAATGTTGCAATGAGTCGTCAAAAAAATCTGCTAATCGCATTTGGGGATATCGATCTGGCAACTCACCCAGCTACAGAAGAAGTTGTACCTGCATTATTTGCATTCCACCAGTTATGTGAGAGCGAACATGGATCTGTTTTCAAATAGAATTTTGAATTTTCACAAGGGTTTTTTACCTAATAATGGAGCTTATTTACTCCCGATTTGGATATGGGATGTCGCAGCTCCGGATCAAACCAAAAAACTTAATGTGTTGGAAAAAACCATTCTGCAGCTTATTTATGCAAATAAAACTGACCTAGATGACATTGCAGATTTTATGGGGCTTGAGGCTGAGCTCATTCGCTATATCTACGCCGGTCAATTAATGCCTAATGGGATGATAGATAGTAAAGGTAAAATTACTGACAAAGGTAAGGCTGCCATCTCATCTGAGGATACTGGCTATAAAAGTTTAACTACCGCTTATATCTTTCAAAACGCAATAGATGGAAGTCTGCTGCCAAATATCAGTTATGACGTACCTGAATTAGATGTACAACCTGAGCAATATGGTGATCTGCTCAAATTCAGAGTGCGCCGTGATAAAGACTTTCAAACAAAAGCATTTACTTTAAAAGCTGAGATGGAGCTACCTAAAGAACCAAGCTTCCAACAATTGGTAGATCTGATCACAAAACATAACGACTTGATTCATAACTTGCAAGTACGTGGTGAGTTCGAAAGTAATACGCGAGGGTTTGCTGACGATGATATTGAGGTGCTAAATGAAGAGCCTCGCCGGGCATACCTACTTAACTGGGTGGTAGAAGATCAAGACCAAGTTTGGAGCACAACAGACCCTTTTGCATTAGTCAAAACATCTGAGCACTGTAGAGAAATTGTTTTTTCCCAATTTAAAAAGAATGCCGGTTTTGCTAGGCATTCTCAGCCAATTATTGGGGTTATCAAAGAACAAGAAACCTACCAACAAATGCAAGAAAGGCTAGTCGCTTCAGTTGACTTTACCCAATTTGTTGAATATTCCAATGCTCCAAAAATCCCGAATCTTGAGCCAATTCTTGGGGCTTTTCTAAGAAGAAAGCAGTCGCTTGAAGAGCATGAAAATAAAAGCACAATTCGCTATGAAAATTGCGATGATCTGATTTTGCAGTGCCAAAAGCTTTTTGAATGCTGTTTCAAATGGCAACTGGTTGAATGGCCAGTCGCAAACCACAATTTCATCGGTAAAGGCTGGGAATACAAAGATATCCATGAGGCATTGAGTAATATTTTTGGCTCCGGGTTAAGCTCACAAGCCCTTGATAATCTGTCAAAGGTCAAATCGGGCGCTATCTTTCATGCCGCTACAAGTAAAGAAAAAAATGTCTCTGTAAGACCGCTTATTGCAGCTGCATTGTTTTCTTTACCAGCCAATCCAGAACACCCGCTATGCCAATTGAACCCAGATGATTTACGCATCGATCAAATCCTTGCGGTCGCAGAGGCAAGAAACAAAGTTGCCCATGCTTCTGACAAGCAAACAACCAAAAACACCGCCTTAATGTATGCCGATTTTACTTCAGAATGGCTTAAAAAACTTTTAAATTTAATGGACTAAACCATGGCTAGAAAAAAAAGATCTAATAACGACAATCGCAACCAAGCTAAAACTGCAAAAGATAATAATTTTCAGAAAGCTGGTTTTTTTAAGACAAAAACACAGCAAATAAATAATGCGCTCGCTGAAGTTTTACCATCTAAAGCAGCTCCCGATATGGATACATCTGCCATTCTGGATAGCGAGAAGCATAGCAAGACGGCTGAAGAGTCCTTAGCTGAAGTGATGCAGCTTATTGAGACGTTGAAGCACGAAACCAACAATTATCAAAACAAAAGCGCTGAAAGTGAATCCTTAGTCACTGAATTTAAAGAAAAAGAGCAGCAGCTTAATGAACAAATAGCCTCTGTTAAACGACGTGAAGCCACAGTATCTGACCAAGAGATAATCCAGCAAAAGAAATTTGCCCAGCAAAAGGAAGTTTTGGCGCTACAGACAGCTAAACAAGCGGAGCTGAAGGCAAAACTGGATCAGTTACAAGCTGACGCTACCAGTAGCTTTGCCAACGAGCGACTTGAAGCGCTTGAGCTAAAGCAAAAGCAAATCTCTGAGTTGGATTTACAGCATCAAAACAAGCTGGAACAGCGTCAAAATGCTTTGGCAAAGCGCGAAGCTGGCTTGCTAGAGCAAGAAGCAGATTATTTACAGCGTAAAGAAAATGCTGATGCAGGCTTTTTCAAAGAAAGACAGGAATTACTGCAATACATTGCTCAAGAAAAACAGAAGCTGCAAGATCAAAAGGAAACCTTAGAACAGTACATTCGAGATCAAGAGGCACGGCATAGCCAGAAACTAGCCAGCTCATTACAAGCTCATAAAGAGCAGGTATCCGCCGAAATTGAAGTAAATCAACAGCAATTCCAAAATAAACGACTCGAAATTGAGCGACAAATAGATTCGTTGAGACTGCAAAAAAGTGAGCTTTCGGGCTCACAGCAACTGCTGGAGCAGCGCCAAAATAATGTTAAAAGCCTCGAACAGCAACAAGTTGAACGTATCCGATCTGACTTTGCTTCTGAAATTGCTCAATTAAGCGCCCAACTGGAGCAAGAGCAAAAAAACCGCGAAAAAGACCGGAATAAAATCGTTGAATTGCAGCAGCAACTAGTCAACTTTAAAGATCTTCAGCGTTCTCTTGAAAATGAAAACATTGAAGATATTCAATCTGAAATAGATGAATTAAGAAAAACCAATAAAGAGCTTAAAACCAAACTGTATTCTTCTGATGAAAATCTGGAGGAAAAATGTGAATTTCTTGAAGAAAAAATTGATGAACAGCGAGACGAAATTGCTGACTTAACTAGTAAATATCTAGAACTGAAGCAAAAGCAGAAAAAGCAGCAACTTAGTGCGTTGGAAAAGCACCAGTTGCAGAAAGAAAAATATTTATTGGAAAAGCACAATGCAGTACTAGACAGTAGTATTAAAGGGCTTTCCCAACAACTAGACGAACTTGTAGAAAAACAGCAGGGCAGCCAAGCATTTCCTCAGCTAAAAAATATGGATCACAAGCACCGTAATCCGTCAGCTAACCTCCAACCCGTACCACCTTTGCGTGAGTTCATCCAAATTCTCCGCCAAGGAATGGCCAGTGAACTTTGGAAAGACCATACACCGCTTTACTATCAAGAGCACGATGTCAGAGTTTTCCTCGCAGGCTTGGCCATGAGTCGCTTGCATATTCTGCAGGGTATGTCCGGCACAGGTAAAACCAGCCTGGCTAAAGCATTTACTCGTGTTGTTGGCGGTAGCTGTACCGATATTTCTGTACAAGCTGGCTGGCGCGACAAGGATGACCTGCTGGGGCATTACAATGCTTTTGAGCGTAAGTTCTACGAAAGTGAAGCCTTGCAAGCACTATATAAAGCTCAGCTCCCGACCTATTCAAATCGAGTGAATGTTATTTTGCTGGATGAGATGAACCTGTCTCGTCCGGAACAGTATTTCGCAGACTTTAATGGTGCACTGGAAAAAGACATCCATGACCCTGACCGTAACGTCGTACTGCTAACAGAATCTCACGCCAATGCACCAAAGCACTTACTTGAAAATAGAAAAATAAAAGTCCCTGGAAATGTTTGGTTTATTGGTACAGCAAACCACGACGAAACCACCAATGAGTTTGCAGATAAAACATACGATCGTGCTCATGTAATGGAGCTCTCTCGTAATGCAGGGCGCTTCGTAACACCGCTATATGACAACAAAGTCACCTATGACTTTAATTCTTTGATAGATGCCTTTGATAATGCACAAAAATACCATGAGAAAAACATTTCCGAAATGCTCGATACGCTAACCGAGAGCCCGATGAAAACTACTCTTGAAGAGATCTTCTCGACTAGTTGGGGTAACCGGTTAGATCGTCATGCAAAAAGTTTTGTTTCTGTCTTCAAAGAATCCGGAGGCAGCTATGAGCAAGGCCTAGATCACCTGCTGGCAACCAAACTCTTCAGAAATGGCAAAGCAATGGGCCGATTCGATATTTCAATGGATGATTTGAAAGGACTACGGCAAGACGTAGTCGAGACATGGGAATTGCTAGGCTTAGAACAGGATCCGAAACAAATTCTCAGCTGTATCGATAAAGATATCCAAAGAATGGAGCGCGGTGCATGATCAAGCTGATGGATCGCATCACACATCAGCAGATCAACTTGGAAAACCTGCCGGAACAAATTGTTCCTGGCAGGTACCAGGTTTTGTCAGATGTAGAAATAAATGCTCATTCAACTTTGTCGGCAGGAACTGTGTTAGCAGGTGATGGCTCAACCAAGCTACACGTGAATAGCCAGTCTTTTACTTGTAATGAAAAAATCGAAGACAAAGAACATGACGCACAAAATAAATTCTGTTGTCAGGCGCTGGAGCAAATCATCGAATCATGCTCTGGTGTTACAGAGCTCTCTGTATCTCCTTTAATCCCTAGCCAACTTTTTACCGATGAAAGTCAGCTTAACCAATTAGAGGAAGAACTGGAGCTTGTACTGCAACAGGGTCATATTAATGAGATCAGTGTCAGACCCCGTTTTGATATGCGTTACGATGAACTGGTTCAGCCCATTGGCCGTGCTAAAAAACTCGCCAATAGTGCCCACCGACACCTGGCGGCGCACTCAGAATGCTGGCAAAGCAGAACTTTAACTGGCATTCGTCCAAAAAAAGTATTGGGAATGGTCAGCGATGATGAATTTAATTTATATGAAAATCGGGTTTATGCCCGTCTATTAGACCGCTTGGAAAGGTTTTTAAGCAAACGCCTGCATGAATTGATTGCGTTGGAAAATAATCTATGTGAAGCATTGGAATTTGGTGACTCATCTGAGTTGGCATTTCTTTTACGCAAAGAGTTATGTTTTTTATGGGGTAAAACCTTCTCGAAAGAAGCTGCTCATGATGCACTGGAAAAGCTCCAGGCAACCCAAAAAAGTATCGAACAACAAATTAAACGCATTCGAGGATTTATCCAGGGGCCTTTATACAAAAAAATACCTCGTAACCAACAAGTAAACGGCCAGCTTCAAGCGACAAATATTTTATCACACGATCAGCATTACCGTTATTTGCGCACCTTGTGGAATAGCCTGCAAAAAGAAAGCAAATTGGACCAGTTGACTCCTCAAGAAAAGTTCGAGCACAATCTTAATCTTCAAACTTTTTATATTGATTATCACAAGCTGATTCTCAGCAGGGCGCTTTCACAGCTAGGTTTTCAATCTGTTAGCTCGGGTGATGACCAGGAATATATCCAGCCCTCAACTGGACGACGGCTCCAGCTAAAAAAGACAGAGACAGACTCTTGGCAACTGACAGACGCTTTGTCGAAAAACAAGGTCAGGTTTGTACCCATAGCGACATGGCACAGCAGCAGTCTTCTCTCAAGCAAGCAAAAAGACACTCTGGTTATTCCATGTTGCTTTTACAGTGAAGCTTCCCACGAACCTAGCGAGTGGTTAATCAAAGACAAACAGCCTGCAATGCAGGTTTCTCCTTTGAATTTCTATGTGGAAGAACAGCTGATTACCCTGATTAATCAGTGGTTGATGGCGCAATCTATCAAGCTCTACCGAACGCCGATCACTCGTGTTCCTACTCCTGTGATGCAACTGGCCAACGGATACGATTGGTTGGTGAAAAATGATGATCACAAGCTTCAGGTGATTCAGTCTGCTTCAACGGAAGATGTACAAGCGATTCAGCATGCATTGAAAAAAGCTAACGCCAAGCAATCACTAACTGATCTGAATTCTGCGCTCGATGCATTAAAAACTCTGGAAACCTGTCCATTTTGCCAAAAAACTGCCGAGTTTCATCCGCGCCAACATGGGGCTTTCATAGCTCAATGTAAACAGACACAGTGCCGAGCAGAATGGAAGCTGGATATACAGCAAGGGCAGCCACATTTTTTATTGACAGCCAATCAGACGCCGAATGAATATAAATTATCCGGCCGCTGGTATGGTTCCTTTGCACTAGGTGAGATATAGCAACAGATGAAAAAACTCCTGGTAAGCTGGATTGGCAACCATGATCTGAAAGCCATAGATCAATCAACTACTGGCCCAGTGCTTGCTGCATTGGAGCATGCTAAAAGCATCGGTAGGCCATTTGACAATGTATATCTGCTTTGTAATTACCCCAAAAAAGATGCAGAAAAATACGTATCTTGGTTAAATAAAAAAGTACCTCAAGCAAAAATTGAAGCCGAGCATATATCGCTGTCCTCGCCTACGGCATATGAAGAGATTTACCCAGCAGCTCTTAAACAGTTAAAGTTGCTATCCAAGCGCTTTCCAGACCATCGGTACTCGGTTCATCTCAGCCCAGGCACACCTGCAATGACTGCGGTATGGGTTCTGCTGGTAAAAACCCAATTTCCTGCAGCCTGCATTGAATCATGGCTCAGCAAGGATAATATTCAGCATGTTCGCCAAGTTGAGCTGCCGTTTAAAATCGATGCACAATTTCAAAAAAGTCAGAAAAAAATTCGTGATCAATCGCTTTCTAAAATAGATGCCGACCTCGGTAGTTTTGCTTCAATTATTGGCAATAGTGAAGTCATGAAACAGCAAGTCGAGAAAGCCAATAGAGTTGCTGTAAGGGATGTTCCAGTTTTAATTCTTGGTGAAACGGGTACAGGAAAAGAGGTTTTTGCCAGGGCAATTCACAACAATAGTAATCGAAAAAACAAGCAGTTTGTTCCGGTAAACTGTGGTGCTATGCCACATGACCTTGCTGAATCATTATTGTTTGGTCATAAAAAAGGAGCGTTTTCTGGGGCTCATGCAGACCACGATGGCTTTTTTGCTCAAGCCGATGGTGGAACCTTATTCTTGGATGAAGTAGGGGAGTTACCTCAACTTTTACAAACAAAATTATTAAGAGCATTACAAGAAAAAAAGTTTACCCCTCTTGGTGATAGCAAAGAAAGAAGTAGTGATTTTAGATTAATTTCAGCTACTCATCGTAAACTGGCTCAATTAATCAATAGTGGTGAGTTCAGAGAAGATCTTTTTTATCGTTTAGCTATAGGGATTTTGCAACTTCCCCCACTTAGTGCCCGTGGCGATGATATTAAACTGCTCGCGGATTTAACCCTGAGTTCGGTTAATAAGGAGCTAGCTGACCAAGACAGTTTTCAGCGGCGTTTTTTTACTGATGAAGCATATCAATTCATAGAAGCTCAGCCATGGCCTGGAAATATTCGCGAATTAAATGCATGTATTTTTCGAGCTACGCTTTGGTCAGAACAAGCAGCTCTATCCGCTGAGGACTTAAAAGTCTCGATGATCAACCGAGAAACAAAACCAGACATGATGCCTGAAATACTATCCGAGCCAATGGACTTGCGCTCAGTAATGGGAGAGGTGGCCAAGCATCACTTACAATTAGCATTGCAAACCACTAACGGAAACAAGTTAGCGGCAGCTAAACTGCTTGGCTTAAACAGCTCTCAAGTTCTTGATAAATGGTTTGAAAAATATTTTTAGGCCGAAATTACATTTTATCTATAAACACCTTCTTTATTTCCCTTTAAATTTCGGCGGGCTAAACGCTATAGCCTGCGGTACGCTGAAAAACGATGAATATCAAGTGGTTGTGTCAAAATACAAAAAATTCAACAGCAACTGAAGAACCTTGGAAGGGTCACCTAAGCTTGGCTTAACCAAGAAGTACCAGAGCAGAAGAGGGCATGGCTATGATCTTCTGTTCTACATTGAAGTGAGTGCATTCTCGCTCGGAGAATCTTTGCAGTGTAAATTGCCTTGCATCTGTAGCAAGCTCAACAGCATAGCCAACAATAAACCACTAACTAAAAAAGGGAGTTATAAGAATAGATTACAGGATGTCACATAGCCCCAGTCTCTCCTGGCGTCACACCACTTCCGGCAGGTGTCGCAGCTTGCTGGGCAATCGCATCCATGCGAGCAAGCTTCATTAAGGTATCCAGTACACTAGCCATCTGTCAATGCAATCTAGCTAAACATTTGAAAACAGGCAGTTCTTTGCCCAGTTGCACAAGGCTTTTCCAACTAAAAAGAGGTCTGAAGACCAACGGGGGGTCAAATTATACGCCGAGACCTAAAAGCTAATATTTTTCAATACACTAAAAGCAATTTCGCCGCCTTGTCATTATTTGATATTCAAACCAGTCTGCGATTGGATCCGGTTGCTTGAGTGGCCGGAGCGCGCCATTAGCTACCTGTTCTGACAAGGTAAAACTGTATTGACGTGTTGATGGCACAGTGGCGACAACCTGGTCAGGTCTTCATCGTTGAAGGATTGCCCCTGTTGTTTGAGGTGATCCACCAATGCTTGCATATAAATGGTGTTCCATAGCACCAGGGCATTGGTCACCAGCCCCAGTGCGCCTAACTGATCTTCCTGCCTTCGCGATAGCGTTTTCGGATTCTCCACACTGGCCATAGCAAATAGCTCTTGCTACGGCATGGCGTCCTTCACCTCGATTTAATTGGGTTAATATGCGCCGCCAATAGTCTTCATTATCGATATAATTCAATAAATAAAGGGTTTTATTAATTCTACCCATTTCAATGATTGCCTTGGCCAAACTGGAAGGCCTCAGAATTTTTGCTCAAGATTTGAGCGTTTAGAATTTTTTCGATGACCCCCAGCATTCTGCAACCGGTCATTGAGGGCGCTCTGTTTTTGATCTGCTGCCGGGGTTAGCCTTCCGTTGTGTTTCATCAACAGGATGTTTTCCATGTCAGTTGCCCGCCAACCTCGCCGCTCCCGCAAACAATGGCAAGCATTAATTGCTGCTTTTAAAAAATCTGATTTACCCATCGAGCAATTCTGTCAGCAGCACAATCTTTCAGTGCCACTGTTTAATAAATGGCATCCGTTTTTTACCAGCAATCAAAATGATTCAACTCCCGAGCAATTTGCTTCAGAACAAAATAGCGCGTCCGCATTTATCGATCTGGCATCATTGGCGTAACCGGTCATTGAGGGCACATTATTGAAGTTTTGAGCGCCATATTGGTCAAAACTCTAACCAGCAACACCTTTTTAGATAAGAAATGCCACTGTTCACTGATACACTCTCCAATAACCTTGGGCACAGTAGTATCCAAAGTAGTAATTTTTGCCCTACAATAGATACTATGGTATCCATTACTGACTGATGATCAATGCGCATTCAACTGCTTGATGACACAGATATCCAGCAGGCCTTTGCTGGTCACCTGCGACGCCTACGCGAGCAGGAAAAGATGTCCCGCGAGGCGCTGGCTCAACGCAGCAGTGTGCCAGCTGCGACCATAAAAAAGTTTGAATTGACGGGTCAGATTTCATTTCGGCAATTGCTATTGCTCTGGCAATCACTGGATAACTTGCAACGACTGTTCGATTTAACCGTGGCTGAAAAAACTGGCCAACGCATACCCGCATCTATTGATGAGGTTTTAAACGATGAGCTTTAAGCCGATTCAGAAACTATCTGTGCATCGAACACTCAGCACAGGAGAAAAGGTAGCGGTGGGGACTTTGGCGCAGAACCGTCAAGGGGTATTTTTTCAGTACCATCCAGAATATCTAAGTCAATTTGGTAACTTATCACCCTTTCTACTGCCAGGTAATGATCAACTTCATCTGGCAGATCGCGATATTCACCAAGGCTTACATGGCGTTTTCGCAGACAGTTTGCCTGATGGCTGGGGGTTATTATTACAAGATCGCGTTTTCCGTCAGCACGGCATCTTGCCTGCTCAAGTGACCGCTATGGATCGCTTGGCATTTGTTGGCCAACAAGCCATTGGAGCCCTTAGTTATAGCCCTGTTGTAGATTTCGATACGACGGGCCAAGAAACAACAGACCTCGCCTCACTAGGCTTGCAAGCACAGGCCGTATTTGATGGGCAAACAGATAAAGTGCTTGCAGCACTGGTTGCAGCCGGTAGCTCGGGTGGTGCCAGACCCAAAGCACAAATTTATACCAATGCAGCAGACCCCGGCCAATCTCGAACTCGCTCTATAACCGGTGATGATGGTTGGTTGATCAAATTTACATCGGCTAACCTAGCGCTGGGCCACGAAGAAGGATTATGCGAAGCGGCATATCTTGATCTAGCCGCCCAAGCAGATCTGCAACCACCTCAATGGAAATTATTGGATGCGCCCAAGCAAAGTGGTGCCAAAGCCTGGTTAGCAGTGAAGCGCTTTGACTGGATCAATCAAGGGCCACAAAAAACAGCAGGTAGATTGCATATGCATAGTGCATGCGGCCTGTTAAATGCTGACTTTCGTATGCCAAGTCTCGATTACTCTGATCTGATCAAAGCCAGTCGGCAGTTGTGCAAGTCACCTGCAACTGGGCGGCTCATCTTTCGCCGCGCCATATTTAACCTTTTTGCCGCCAACCAGGACGACCACAGCAAAAACTGGGCTTTCCTTCAAGATGATCAAGGCCGGTGGCAACCAGCCCCTTTTTTTGACGTCACTTATAGCCCACATCCATTTAATCAGCATGCCACTGCATTTTCAGGATTTGGTAAAGCACCACCCTTAAAATCGATTCAAAAACTGGCCTCCAGCGCCGGTTTTTCTAACTGGAAGGCTGCACAGCAAGAGATTCTTCACATTGTTGATACCGTTGCCAATTTCCAAAAAACAGCTCAACAATATGAGGTCAAAAAAAGCACCATAAAATTGATTCATAAAACGCTGGAGAGTCGTCGATCAGAAAATAAAGTGCTGCTGCAGTAATAGGAAGAATACAGTGCCCTGGAAATAAATATCAGGCTGTGCAAACAGCCCAAATTGACCTGAATTTTGAAGCAAAAAGCCCAGCAAAAAATCAGTGACTTGCTGGTCAGGAATCCGTTAAATGAAATCCACTTTTGATATTGATGCTTTGAAACCATATGCAGCGAACATTGATATAGTGCATGACTATGAGCGCATCTCAAGCATACCTGACAGCTGGAAGGAAATACTTAACCATGCAAAGAATGGTAAACCGGATATGGTTGCCAGCTACTGGAAAAAAATCATCCCAGAGCTATCAGGCGTCTACGAATACTTTAAAGATAATTTGATTGATATACAGTTAGTGTCTGTCGAAAAAGGAGAATACAAAAATTATTCTTTAATTTATTGCCTCTGGAGCAAGGATAAAGACGAAGTCCTGTATTACGAAGCACGGAATCCAGCAGCCAGTCTAATCAACGACAGTCTCCGCCCTTATATTGATTATTTACCTGAAAATCTTTTGTCTTTTTACTCATTCCACGATGGATGGCGAGAGGTGGTAACCATGGCCATGGGACTGGAACCCCTGTCAGAAATCCATCCTCTGTCAGATGACGATTGGGGTATATTGGATGAGTTGGAAAATATTAATATTGATTTATCAAGGGCATTTTCGTTTTTCAGCGATGCAACAGGTGACTACCTATGCATTGAGTTCAAACCATCTGAAGATCATGATAGCGCTCATATCTGGTCTGCCCATAATAAGCCCCGAGAAAATGTCAACTTTTGGGGGTACCTGGATGCTTGGACTGTTATTGGCTTTGAATAGGCGCTTTACGATTTAATTTTACTCGTACCACAGATTCCTGGGTGGCACGGTCACAAAACATGTAAACCCAACCTTGTTGTTGCAGCCACCATTCATACCTCAGTTTTACTGACAGTGCTGCTGTATTAGTTCGCACAACTCTGTTTTTAGCTTTTACGCTACCGGAAACAATTGCCGGACAGAATAACAACAAAGCGGCAAAATCGATTTTATTTTATTGAATACAGGTGACTTTTAGGCCTTAGCGTATGATTTGACCCCATTGGGCTTCAAACCCCTAAGTTAACAGAAACTGCTTATAGCCTATAGACCTGCACCAACTCCTTTACTTCATTTGTTTTAAAACAGATACATTCACAATCTATATTTTTTAAAATATAACTTACCATAATAACTCTGATTTTATGTGTTTTAAAATATAGATTCTTGCCTGCAACCACTAAAGCACATAGAATTACTGCATTAATGTATTTTTCATTGCTGTAGACACGATCAGCCAGATTGCAGCCAACAGGGGGTCAGTACAATGACAACGAACAAGCTTGCCGAGATCCCAACAGGGTTGCTTCTGGAAGCCCTAAAAGATCGTATAGAAAACCAGCAGCGCCAACTCGCAACATCAGATAAATTAGCAAATGCCGTACCCATTGAAGAAGCCGCGAAACTCATAAGTGGCCGACGAAATCAGCTGGGCATGTCACAACAGGATGTCAGTGACATCACTGGTGTTTCCTGCACAACCATCAGCAAAGCCGAAAACAGCAGCATGAAAGTTCAGCTGGATAATTTCATTGCCATTGCCAAAGCCACTGGCCTCAAGGTGTGGGTGGCGTAATGAAGAAAAAGCTTCGAGTGGCTGCTGTGTATCACCACAATCAATTGGCTGGCATCTTGCTAGAGACACCCTCAGGTTTCTCATTTCAGTACCAAAAAGCATACCTAGTGGAAGGCAGACCTATCGCATTCCGCTTTCCACTAAGGGAAGTAGCCTTTTTGTATGACTCGCTCCCTCCATTTTTCGACAATCTGGTGAGCGAGGGTTGGTTACGAAAAATTCAATCCTGCTCCCAACATATCGATGAGAAGGATCATTTCGGCCTACTGCTTCGAAATGGTCGCGATTTGATTGGTGCCGTATCCGTTCTGCCAGCCGATGAACCATTGCAAGATATGAGCGTTAATTATGAGTAAATACTGCCAAATCAGCCTAAAACCGCTCACCAGTAGCGCAACAGAGGGGAGCAACGCATCTCCGCTGAAGTCGTTTTGCGATGGGAAAAAAGCCACATTAGATCTGCCTTTTTATCGATCCGATTTTTTTGAAGCCAGTCGAACCTACGCTGCTGGTATGTCAATTTCCGGTGCCCAGGAGAAGCTCTCACTGGTCATTGAGAGCGGTGTATTCAAAAAAACATCACAGAATGGTCGGTACATCCTAAAGCCAAGTCCAGAAGGCATTCCCCATGCTGCAGAAAACGAGCACCTCGTCATGCTTATTAGCAAGCACTTGGGCATAGACACTGCCGATTGCGCCCTAGGCCGATTTAATGATGGTGAGTACGCTTATATCTGCAAACGCTTTGATCGCAACAAAAACGGCAAGCTGGAGCAGGAAGAGCTACTGCAATGCATGGATCTTGCCCCGGACCGCAAATACGACAGCTCCTATGAAGCTGCTGGTAAAGCTTTGCTTGAAGCAACGAACGACAACATCAGCGCTGCTAGTGAGCTCATCAAGCGCGTCATTCTCGCTTACCTGGTTGGTAATAATGACCTGCACTTAAAAAACTTTAGCTTGGTGAGAATCCCAGGCAGCACACATATCCATTATGATCAGCTGTCACCCAACTACGATTTTTTGTGCTGTGACTTCTACCCCGGGCTGGACAGTAACTATCTGGCCATGGATCTGCTGGCTAATGACGACGATGCTGAGCTGGTTAACTTAAGCGAGTACGGTTTTTACACCGGTCACGACTTCATTATCCTTACCGAGCGACTGGGCGTGAACAAAAAGCTGGTGATTAAGTTTATTGGCCTCATCAAAACCCGACTCAAGAAAATATTCGACCTTATTTCAATCAGCTTTTTACCAGAAGACAAAAAAGCTCATCTAAAGAATTTAATTAAACAGCGATTAAAAGCACTGTTAATTATTGATAAAATTAAATAGCCGACTGGCATTATTACTTTTTAATGACAAAGCAGTTAAAGCAATTTTAGTCGATTGAAGTTGCTTTAACTTCAGGGTCTGCAATGGATTCTTTGCGCTAGCTTTTTACCTGCCAAGCCTACCGCCCCTGCCAACACTCTATCTATAAAACCTGAAAAACGGACATCTCTTTGCCCGAAAATGTCAGGCTTTACAAACGTAAAACTTTTGATTAATGATATATTTTGTCGTCAATCTAGCCCACGAAATAAAAGACGACACCAAGAACCTAATCATATCGTAGCAAAAAAACCAAGATACTGGAGACCGCTAAACGTGACTCAAGCATCATCAACGCCAACTCATCCCGCCAGCATAAACTACGGTAAGCATTGGGCCGCTCTAAGAGGTGTAACAATAACCGGACTGATCTCAATGAGAGCACCAAGAGATGTGGACTTCGAAGAATACCGCCTTCGAGCCTTGGCGTGCCTTGAATTACTTGGTGAGGTCAAAGCAGGAGAGATCATTGAGTTACCAGACGGTCGTTATTTTATTCAACGAAACAATCATGCTAACCGTAGCAAAACCCCAGCCGAACAAAAAAAATTCAAACTTTACCAACCGCTGCCATGTTCATAAAAAGAACGGGGGAGCATACAAACATTAATTCTTGCCAAAAAATCATAAAGAATACCCATAATATAAACACCGCAATTAAAGATAAAATCCTTGCTCATAGTAAAAAATTCGTTGTCCTTGAGTAGCGCAAGTGTGGGTAAGCACTTGCCCTAGCCTGTGTTTTACCAAATAACTTACTTGCAAACGCTGCTTTTCAATTCCCTGAATTTTTCGCTTTCGCTGGCTGTGAACTGAAGACGATATGCTTTCATGATTCGATTGAACCTAACAACATACTGGCAGTGAAATGACCGAGCAGGCGGCATCCATTCAAAAGGACCAAGAGCACCTTTTTGCCTGTTCACACGTGCTTTTACAGCGAACAAGTTAGCTTCATCATTGGCGAATGCTATCCGCTTATCTTTGCTCCATTTATCTGCCCCATGATCCCATGCCCACTTCAACGGAACGAGGTGATCGATGTCGAGTTGCTTTGCTTCATAGAAAATCTGGCCCGTGTACGGATCAAGCCATCGCCCTCGACTCACCGTACACCTATTGGAGCCCGTATTTACTGTACCTGTAGATAATTTCATTAGTAGTTCGTGACGAGTGTTCAGACAGTCCTTATCTTCATCAATCCAGCTACCAAAGTAAGAACGCTGATACTTTGAAGAAGTGACGGGCGTGGGTTTTGTTTTTGATCCCTTCGGGAGTCGGCCGCCACGGTCCAGGCACTCTTGCAAATTATCAAAAGCTGTATATTTTTTGGTTCGTTCATAATATCGGCTAGACGTATCGTGACAGATGCCAGATTTACTTTTCTTGACTAGATCGGCTTGAACCCCAGTAGATAGCAGCAGTACAGCTAGTACTAGTGTAATTAGTCGCGTCATTGTTTCTCTCTGTGATTTGTTCCGTATGAAGGGGATGATATGGCTACTTATGGCCTATCCACAAAAATCCTACAGAAATTTTTACATCCCCATAGAAATGGGAATACTAACCATAACTAGAATGTGCTCCATCCAAATTTCGATCCTCAGGCACAAATGATGAAGATCGGCATAGCTACCCTGGCTCTTATTGAGAAACCCTTAGGGTTTCGGCCATGCATGCTCGCAGCTCCAAATTAAGCCACCGTCCTGATCGCGATTCACTTGATCGACATCCCGCATTTCATCCAAATACAACAACTTCACCACCATGCCGCAGTTGCGACAAGCTCGCCGCATGCGAAATCTCCATAGGTCAATAATTAGCATTGATGACATAAAAGCAAATAGATGAAGTGACTTGGAAAAGCGAGGGGCTGTGCCACAATTGAGATCTATTATTGTTTAGTTGGGATGTCTCATGAATAAACTTATTATATTCATATCAATTGGTCTTGCGATGTTTTCTACTGCTTCCAGTGCAGACCAATATGTAAATGGTTACTACAAAAGCAATGGAACATATGTCCCAGGTCATTACCGTTCAAGCCCAAATAATACAGTTAGAGACAACTATTCTTATCGAAACAACACCAATCCATATACGGGGCAAAAAGGCACTAAAAAATACAGAAACAACTCTACATCAGGATATTATAAAGAAAACAGCAGAAAAAATTCTTATTTGAATAGAGGAGGTAGTTACAAATCACCATTAAATGCAAACCCATATTCAAATCAACCCAATAGATATTTATTGCAACCATAGAATTCATGGCAGGCAGGTTTTTTTACAGTCGTTTGTAAGAAGTATTAATGGATTATATTTTTGAATAAAGTAGTTGTCATTGTGGTCATAGCTCTCAGCCTGTTATCTTGTGCGACGGCTATTCCTCAAGCCTACCAGTTAGGGAATGGTGTATTTGAAACTTATTGTAATGGTGTATTAAATAATTGGAGTAATTGCCATAAATCAGCGAACCAAGAATGTGGGGGCTACTACATTGTAATCGACAAAGAACAAATTCTATATCCACCAGAATATTATCCTGTTTTCGAAACAACAATCTACCCTATTGATAGAAGGTTGGTTTTTTCCTGTAATTAAATGCCTTCTAGTCGCTCTAAAAGGCCCAATCCCTATGTGCTTGTTGTACTATCAAGCTATTTCCTCAGCCTTTATCCAGCCGCTTGGCGCTTGAGCTATCCAAGAAAGCACCCGTTTGAATTTTTCTCTCGATAATCTTGCTTGGGAGTGATGATTTTCCGTCGAGGTAGCGCATCGCAGTCCTGGTATCACTCCAGCCAATCCATTCTTTAAGCTCCGCAACCGATGCACCAGAATCAATAATCCAGTTGGCGATCCCACGACGCATGCTGTGAGTGCTGTACTCATCCGGATCAACGCTACCTGACTCCAGTAACTTCTTAAACATTTTATTAATCGAGTTAGGGTGGATGTGTGATTCAGATATTCCTCCCCAACGATTAACCCCTGAAAACAGTGGTAGCTCGCTGTCTCGGAAAGACTTAATATCCACGCCGCTACATCTGGCCTCGACCCAGTCCCTCAGCGCCAACATGGGACATAAGTTAGCCAATGCATTCATTTTTTTCGTCATTCCCAGTCCTTCTTTATCCGTTTTTGATTTCGGAAGAAAAAGCTCGAAATAAGGCTGGTCGCCATCCCAGAAAAACTTTACATCACAGGCTCGAATATTAATAAGTTCATCAGAGCGCAATCCAAACCAAAAAGCCGTCAAAAGCATTGCCTTGTCTCTGAAGCAACTCAGGCTGCGCTGACTCTGATCTTCACCTAACGTTGCTTGGACGGAGTCCAAATGAACACACACCTTTTCAATCACTTTGAGAGGAGCTGGCTTTGCTTGCTTCGGCTTTTTGCCATACTTTCGCCGAATCCCCCTCATGATTTTTCTAACCAATTCGGAATCATTAGGGTTATGTTCAAACCCATTTTCTTTATGCCAGCGGCCAATCAAAACCCTGCGCTGTTCTAAAGTAGACACGCTTAATTGACCAGCATACTTCACCAAGTAATTTTTTAGATCTTCATCGCGACAGGGGAGCCGCCCGCCAAAAACGCTGGTAAAATGTTTAACGGCATTATCAAAAGCCCTTGTGGTATTAGCATTTTCAGAAGCTTCCAGAATTGATGCTTCTTTCGCCAAAATATCAAGTTCTACAGATTTTCCTAACAACTCCGGACCATTATCCTTTTCGACTGTCATAGTGATTTGCCTAGTGCAGTAAATTGCCAACCTGCATAAACTTCTATTATTTTGCGGCTCACTTGGAGCCATCCAGTAACTTGGTGTTTTTCAGTTTGATACCACTGCGCAACTCTATAATTCAGCTTCGTCATTATTCTCACAATTTTCCTATACACTAGGCTCGAAAAAAGAAAAACCTACTCCCCAGCATCAGCTAGCAGCTGGACTAATTCAGTGTTGATGTAGTAATTGCTTTTTCCTTCTTTATTCTTCTGTAAAAACCCCTTTTCACAAAGCAGATTTAAATACCTTGTTGCTGTTACCCTTGATACTGACAGGTCATTTTCAAGATAATCGATTTTTGTATATGGATGACAAAAAATATTATTCAAAAGATCTTGGCTGTATATTTTGGGGAGCTCCGAGCGTAATCGGTGCTTCATGTCCAGCATTAGGCCGCTAATCCGTTTTACCAGAAGCGCTGTTTCTAGTGCAGTTTCCTCGATCGCGGTCAGCATAAACAGTAACCAGCTTTCCCACTCGGATTTATCTCGTACAGCCTGAAGACAATTATAATAGTCGGATTTATGCTTGATGATGTATCGGCTAAGGTACAGGATTGGCAGATCGAGCAACCCCTGCAATACAAGATAAAGAATATTGATAATACGGCCAGTTCTACCATTACCATCGTAAAATGGATGAATGCTCTCGAACTGAAAGTGAATTACGGCCATTTTTATCAGTGGGTCATTATCCGATAGTGCATCATCATTTATGTAGGCTACTAGGTTGCTCATTAAAGTGGATACAGCTTCAGCATTTTGCGGCGGAGTGTAAACAACCTCTCCAGTGACAGCGTTTTTTAACTCTGTCCCTGGCAGCTTTCTCAACCCAGCATTATTCGATTCCATGCTTTGTTGAATATCAAGAATATCTTGCAAGCGAAGTAGCTCACTTTTACGAACTCTATCAAATGCGTAGTTGAGCGCCTTCGCATAACAGGAAACCTCTTTAACTGCAGCATTGTATGGGTTTGAAGATGCATTACTGCGAAACAATTCATCGTGTGTCGTGACAATATTCTCGACTTCAGAGCTATCTTTCGCTTCTTGCAACGTTAGTGTTGAAATCAAAATGTTTTCATTTGGAATTGATCCAGCAACACCTTTCAATTCAGCAAGTCGGCGATGTGTTGCTGCCAGCTTTTTAAGGACAGGTATGCTTTCCAATTGGTTTTCATTGGCAAGCGGTAATTCTGTTGGATGGCATGACACTGGCTTTTCTCTCCAATATATAGAAAGCAGCAAATATCTATACATGATATCAAAACATGCATAGAAAACCGTGATATCTATACATAACGGCACCTACATGCAAAGAAAATAGCACTTTCTTTGCATGTAGGTAAAAACTTGCACCACGACCCACCTCTGATCACCCGCTGAGGCGTGCTCCTCTATCGAACTCTCAATCAAGCGCACACCCGCCTTTGACAACAGCACAGCAGACTCGATAGCACCCTTTTCCCTTCATAAGGCGTGATAATGTTCTATTATCACGCCTTATGAAGGGGGTAGCAAAAGCTTAAAATAAATTAGTTTCTTTATATGTTTCTTGTGACAAGAAACATATAAAGCTATAATCGGTGACAAGATAGTAGTTACACCTTGCTAGGGAGCACACCATGGGCCGACCTTCCGTAATCAGCTATGAAGACGTGGCAGAAGCCGTTCGCATCCTTCAAGGGAAAGGTAAGCCCATCAATCCTTACCAGGTCAGATCTATCCTAGGCAAAGGCTCAGAATCGAAGATTCTTTACTACTTAAAAGGCATGGGGCTTCAGGTGGAATACCAGGATGACGATCCGCTAACCAAGCGCATTGTGAATATCATCCGTCCCGCAATGGTTGAGCTGAATGAGCAATATGAGCAGCAGATTCAGCGCGAAAAAGCAGATTTGGTTGAGCAGCTGACTCTAGAAAGAGAAAAGAACAAATCACTGCAAAGTGAGCTCAAGGAAATAGCAACCAAGTTTGAGAATGAGCATGAGCGTGCGGAAGATGCCCTTGGTCAAGTTACCGAGCTGCAGGCTGAGGTGGATTCAACTCAACAGCAACTGGTTAGCCAACAACAGCGCTCAGAATCACTTGAAGAGAAACTGGCTGCAGCCGTCGCCAGCCAGGACGATCTAAAACAGCAGCTGATTGCTGCTAAAGCAGAACACAAGGAGTTGGTGATCTTGCTCAAAAATGAGCATGCCAGCACGGTTCAGGGATACAAGGAAGCCATTCAACAGTCGAATAGTGCTGTTGACCAGGTGAAAAGTCAGCTTGAAGCCGCTCAAAACGCCAACAAGCAACAAGCTCTAGAAATAAGCGGGCTGAAAGAACAACGTTTCGAAACCAACAAAGAAATCCAGAGCTTCAATACCTTGGTCAGCGAGAAGGATCAGATCATTTCCAGCCAAGCTGTCGAGGTTTCAGAGCTATCTGCTTTGCTCGAAGCTAAGGAATCTGAGCTTCAGAAAACAGTCGAGATCATTTCTGAGCTGGAAAAACCAGATATGGAAATGCAAAAAATTGAAAGCAAAAATACTGGGCTAATAAAAGAAAATGAGAAGCTTTCGGTTGAACTGGCCCTGCTTCAAAAAGTCATTGATAAAATCTCGCTGACTTTCAAATAGCAGTACAAATAAATAAGTAGCCCCTGTAAATATCAGCAACAAGTACAATTGTATAACGATCATTTATGTTTTGTTTTTGAACCATCAGTCCAAAGCTTACATGCATATGCGAATGTAGTTGGGGCTGGCATCAGGTTTTGCCATAATGAAAAGTTAGCCTCTGTGTCATCTTTCAACTATCGATAAAATACTCAGAGCGCCAGCCTACAGATCATAATTCCTTGCTAATCAGTGTTTACACAGAAGCCGCTGCGAGAACACTCCATTCTGAATGCCTAACCACCAATCGAGGATGAACGAGATCATTCCTGAACAGCAGTTACGTTAAAGTTCTTTCCTAGGCACTTTAACTTCTAAAATAGTGTTAATGTAACTCAATAGGGACCTTAAGAAGTGTAGTGATTTAATTGTTGGCCACTACATGTGCACTAACTATATGTGTTGAGTGAGAGGACTATCATGAAGTTGGATCGCTTATCGAGCATTGATGAAATCACGGCAGAGTTGGGCTGTCGCTTGAAGCAAGCCCGGTTAAATAAAAATGCTTCACAAGCCGAAGTAGCCTCGCATTGCGGTTTGTCTCGTAAAACTGTAATGAATGCTGAAAAGGGCCAGGCTTCACTGAAGGCTTTTGTTTCAATCATGCATAGCTTGCAATTAATTGATCAGCTGGAATGCTTTTTACCAGAGCCAGGAATTTCACCGATTCAAATGTTAAAACTCCGTGGCAAGCAGCGTCAGCGCGCTTCCGGACTTCGTCAGCCGGACCAAGAGCCAGATCTGGATTGGTAAATTACTATCCGGTTATTTAGCCCCCATATCAAATGGGTTGTCTGATGCATTTTGCAACAATGATTCAACTAAAGAAGTGACTTCTGACTGCACGTAGCCCCAATAGTCCTGATCATCCAGAGTGCGATGTTTGATATGAGATGGAACAAATCGACTGAGTTCATTGCAAAAAGATCTTTTAACTTGGTCTTCATTTTGTAACTTCAGCAGCTTATCTGACATTGCATGGTCAAAATCGGCTTTCGACTTACCGCGTAGTTCAAGTTTTTGTTCAAGTAATCGCATGGATACTGGCGTACCACGTTGACTGATCCAAGTAAGATCCCAAATATCTCGGGGGACGATACGTTTTGCTCGATATGCCAAAGCAATAAACTTATCTGTCATGATCTCTGCAAGGGATTGAACAGGAATTAATATTCCACTTGTTGGTGCAACAATATTGTAATGATTGATTAACGGTTTTTTTTCAGTTGTCAAAGATGGTAAGGCACAGATATCCAAATGAATATTTAATTTCGGTATATCTGGGCGATTAGCTTTGCGCGCCATACTGATTTTCCAGGTAGCTGTATCTCCTTGCTTTTTTTCTGGCGGACATTTCACAGTCACTTCTGTTTCATATTTTCTTTCAATATACTGCTGTAGCTGTAAATCCAGACCATTTAAATCTGATGGTTTAAAGCTGCTACCTGCCGTGAAATCTAGGTCCTCTGAGAGCCTGACGCTGTTGTAGCATAAGCGAAGCGATGTGCCGCCAATAAATGTTAATGACTGCATCACTCCTTGCTGGATCAGTACATCAAAAATATCATGGTGAAGTATTTCTTTCTCAATAGCTTGCTGCAGACCTGCGTATTGCGGGTTGGATTGAATAATTCGATTTATATGCTGCTCTAGCATTTTATTTCTCCAGCAGATGCAAATTTCTGTTACATGCTTTTAAATCAGCCACCGCTTGCTCGACACTTGCTCTATACATATTGATATCCGGATCGAAATACAGCTCAGTGCTAATTTGATCGAGAGCCTTCCTGGTATGAGTAAATTCAATCGCCCCATAAAATGTCTGAAAAGTTCCGCTACGGCCTTTGGTTATCACCGTTATTTGATCAAATGGCACTTGGGAAATTTCACCAGCATAACTCAGCTGGCTTTCTAAACTGATGTAATTTAACACGCCGCGCCGCAGCTTTTTTAAAGTTTGATAGATAGCGGTTGCGGGGTCTGGTGGAGTAAGCGCACTTTGATAAATGCCTTGAGCTACACGCAGTAATACGCCTTTTTTAACACAGTCAGCAAGGAATTTGGTGAATGCAGCAGAATAAGGCTGCCCGATTAAAAATGCCAATTCCTGGTTGCTATAAACGCCGCCCCCAGCCTGAACAGATTGAGAGATGGCCAACAATAAGCGTTCTGTTTTGGTCATCCAGGTCAACAATTTATAACGAATACTGTAAGAAATTGTAAGTCTGTTGGTGAGTATGTTCAATAGTTTGAGGGAACTGTCATCCCTTTAAAGCTAAGTTTGTGGGTAAATCTACGCTGATTTAAGGCTAAGTTTGTGAAAAATTTGGAAATACACCCATTTCCCACCGCCGGTGGCTGGTGATGGAGTTTGAAGCCCAACGGAGTCAAAACATACGCTAAGATCTAAAAGTTGCCTTCTTTCAGTTAAAATAAAAATCCCCGGGGCAAGCCCTCTCGCCTGTGGCTCGCCTCCTCCGGAGCGGGGTATTTCGATTACAAGTTTAATTTATACGCCGCAAGCGGCGGGGAATTAGACCCAAAGAGATTAAAGGTGCTTTTGCCGCGAAGCCTCTATTTCGTTTTTTAGCAGTCAGTAGCTTAAACTGTCAGATAAATAAGAAAAGCAGTCTAATCTGACACCTTTTACAGATAAAGCCTGGTGTCAGATTGGGGTATACCTCAAATGGTCAGTAATTAAGTATGCTAAATCACTGAATGACAAAAACACCACCATTTCAAGCCATTGAATTTAAGCTGTTTTTTTGGCTTTAGTTTACAATTCCGTTCCGTTGGACTTCAAATCCCGACCTCTGCCTGCCTCGAGCAATGTTTATCTGCTGGCCAACATTGGTGGGTTTAATTTACCGGGCAGACCTCTGCCCGCCCCGAGCAATGCTTATCTGCTGGCCAACATTGGTGGGTTTAATTTACCGGGCAGACCTCTGCCCGCCCCGAGCAATGTTTATCTGCTGGCCAATTTCGCCTTGTACACCAACTGAAAATAAACAACTATCACCATAAAAACAGAAGCTTAAATCTAATGTCATTAGAGTTATTTAAATAAATATATATTTTCGTGTTGCACAATTCATCCTTGAAATTAAAACTTTTAAGGGATTCAACCTGTTTGCATAATTAACTACTGAAAAATACGCTCAATTTTTCACATTAACTTGCTGATTTAAATAAAATTTAATTTAGTTTAAAAAGAACTTGTTTTTATTTCTGTGGCTGGTAAAACTAGAGGAAATAGAGAAAGAATATCAATGTGCTTTATTTTAATTTTTCAGGAGTTGGGAATGATAGTGATTACAGTCAAGCGTGATAATGATAAGGATATTAAATTTACAGGGGAGTTGTTGGCTAGTGTAGCAGCTAGAGAATGTCCAAAATATTCAGATTACAGCCCTCATACTTGGCTTAATTTATATATTAATCAAAGTGGTAGTTATATCTGTGAAAAAATTGAAGAACTGGCCCATGAAGACTATAAGCGTTCTTTCACTGCAACTAGTTGTAATGATCAATCTGAAATCTTTGATTTTTTTGGAAATGACGATCAGGCAAAAATGTTGTACGAAAAAGCTGGGTTGGAGAACGTCGAAAGAATTGCATGAGTAACGTCATATTTCGATTGAAATAACGCTCATTAACGAAGTACTTCATGATTGTCGAGTGCCTGTGCTTACCCAGCTACTTTAGCTGGGTAAGCACAGGCACTCGAGGCAGCGCAGAACACCATCAGCAATTATAGGGCGAACTGCCCAGTAAAAATCCTATATGTGAGTATTGGTTAGTTATCTTGATCCGCCAGATTAAAAGAAAAAACTGATTCTGTTTCATTATGATCCATCACGGTCAAGCAAAGTGGTGCGCGAATTACTGGCTGGTTATCACGGCTGGCTGCAGAGTGATTACTATATGCGGCCTACCATCAATTTGATCACAGTAGTGATTTACTTAGCGAATAATTTAACGTTTTTGGCTAAAGTGCTGCATTGCTTGCTGCATGTTCAGCATATTCCAGTCAGATTTTTTCTTGGGCTCTTCGATAAAGACTCCAAATTTTACCTCAGGCCAAGCCAACTCTAACTCTGCAATGATCTCACCATTATTATCTTGGACTGGATAACCAATTTCTGGAGGTGCAATATTTCGCTTTTGCGCATGATTCAAAATTCCATGAACCGCAGGGTCGGCAAATTCATAAGTTTTGCTCCAATCATTGGGGTTTTCTCTGATGACGCTTTGTTCTCGCCGTAATTGGTTGATCAGCTGTGTATCATGATGTTTAATAAACATATGCTGATGGTGCGGCTCTTTACGATGGCAATCAATACAGAGAACAGCTAAGTTGCTGCGGGAATTGTTGTGCTTGACACCATCTTTATGATGAACATGTAGCAACCGTTTGTGCTGCGAGAGGTTCAAATTACAGCTTTCGCATACATAACTTGCAGATCTACGGACTTCAGCAGAGATTTCTTTCCAGTCTTCACTGTAACCTTTTTCGGCCTGCTGAGCCTGCTTGGGCATAAACTTGAACAATGAGCTGTAACAGGAGAAGAACTCGCCGACATCAAATTCTTGCACAAGGCGATTTCTTTCTGGTACTGCAAGGTTAGCTGATCGCTTGTAATTAAGCTGGTTCAGGCAATTCTTACATACATTGAGCTTTGCTTTTCCTTCCATTTTTCCTTTGAACTGATCGGTTCCAAAAACCTCAAACTCACCACTCAAGTTATTGGTGACATGATAGCGTTCAAAGCGATTCCCTCGACGCATCTCCTGCAAAGTACTGCAATCAGCAATATGGAATCTGTTCCCTTTAGCCGAGTCAGCGAGAATACTAGCAACACGATGCCCATGATCTGAAATAAAAAGCAGTACTTGGCGCCCTTTAACACTCAGTACACCTGCTAGGGTAATATCAAGATCTTTGATATCAATTTCAATACCACTGCTTAGCTCAGCATCAATATCAATCCCATTGTCATGAGAGATATCCATATCTACTGAAACTGTCTTTGCACCCATTCGATGAACATTAGACCAAAGAGCATCCAAGCTTACGTTCAGCTTCATCAGGCTTCTTCCAGAATGCGTTTGATTTGAATATCCGAGTTGGTAATCACACGAAAACTGACTCTACGCGAGCGAACCTTGTCTTCATTTCCCTGTAAACTAAGAACAGGTTTCGACGATGACAAGCCAACAGCCGCTAAGTGGAATTTTATCCATTGACGGAAAGGAGCACTGGAAGGAAGGCGGTAAACATAATCCAAGACCGCACGGGTTCTTCCCTGGGACAACTTCATATTTTTGAAATATGCCTCTTCTTCGCTGGAGCCAATATTCCAGTCACTACTGGTATGGCCTTCAATGCGAACCTCATTGATAGAGCTTTGGAAAGGTTTAAGTACTTCCATATAGCGTGGAAAGAATTCATCCAGCAATGCCTGATAAGTCGGGCTTAAATCAATTTGTCCTGTTTCGAATAACACCTCAGGGGCATTAAAGGTAAATGTCAGCGTATTTTCATCGATGCCGGCATCCCACTGGGACAAGTCCTCTTTGAATTCGCTTGTAAGTGCATCATAAATAGCAACCTGATTTTCCTGGTAGGCAATTGCGATCTGCTTGATTTTGTCTCGTTCAATAAATGCGTTACGCATTAGTGCAATGGATATAAACAAAAAAACCATCATAAGTCCGGCCATTAAATCTGAAACAGATAGCCAGTGATTTTCTTCTTGCTCGTCAGCACCGGTTAGAAGCAACTTGTTCATTACTTCTCCTGGGATGCCAAAGCAAGGTCATGCATTTGCCGAACCAGTTTTTTGTAGTCATTGGTAAATTGACCACTAATGCTAGCTAGTGCACCACCCATGGACTGCATTACTTGTCCGAGTTCATGCTCCAATGCTTGATCAATCATCTTGACCTGTTTCTCTACCGATTCACCAGTGTTAGAAAGTGCCTGCTGGATGCTACCTTCAAGTCCGGCAAAAACTCGATCAGCCTGTTTTTTATGCTCGTGGGCCTGCTCTTCGATGGTATTTGCCAAACGGTTTTGAATATCACTGAGTTCTTTTGAGAGTTGGTTGCTGCTTTCTTTATAGCTTTCATTCAGTTGCTTTCCGCCATCCTGAAGCTCCGCAACTAGGTTTCGCATGGTTGCGTTAATATCTTCCAGAGCAATAGAAAACTGCTCTTTTATCTCCTGACTGGAGTTTGCTGTAGTGGTTGCCGCATCATCTAAAGCACCACGTGTTCGATCGACGGTGTCCCTGTAATTTTCAGCACTTTCTACTACAACCAGCTTTAAAGCTTCAGTGCTGTCTTGCACACCTTTGGCCATTTCCTCGTTAGCCAAGCGGGCACCTGCAATAGCACTATCTATTTGGCTGCGAATTTCTGGCACGGCTTCAACGGCTTTGTCTCTGACTTGCTCGAATGCACCCAAATGACGAGAAAGCTCTTCAATCTGGTGTTGATTAACTTCCATTACTTTACCAAGGTGATCCATCGCTAATGGGATGGCCTGTGCCTGTTCTCTTATGTGGGCAACTGAAATTTCTGTTTGAGAAATTGCTTGAACACCATGACTATATTGATTTCTCATATCAGCTAGCTGCAGTTTGTAGTTTTCTTGCCAGGTTACCAGCTCAATAACTGCCGCATTAAGCTGCTTAAAGTTTTCACCAAATTGCTCCGTGAGGTTTTGGTTAAAATCCTGAATCACAGTTTTTAGAGCTTCAACAACTTGCTCTGTAGCCGATTTGGAAAGCATATCGGCAAAATCTTGCAGCTTGATCCACAAGCGATCTTCAAACTGTTGGAAATTCTGTTGTTGGCTTTGTATCGAGGCTTCAATTTTTGACAGTAATTCTGTTGAAGTTTTCAGGTACTTTTGACTTTGCTTGTTCTGGTCGGCGACATCCGAACGCATTAGCTTGAACTGGCCTATTAGACTGGAGTCGCTATCATCACCAATAGTTTTTTGTAGCTGCTCGACCCCTTTAGCCTGCTGCATCATAACCGCATAAAGGTCGCTTGCCGTTATTTCATCAACATTAGTCGAAGTTCCTTCAACTACCTTCTTGGTTAAAAAACCAGTGGCGACCAGACCTTTATAAAGAATAGATGACAGCATGCCAGATAGGCTGGTAATAAATGCCGTTTTCAAACCTTCCAAAAGAGGGCCAATACTGTTGTCAATATTTGCAGTATCAAACTCCAGCAAACCGGCAACAATCCCCATAAAAGTACCGAGAATGCCTAGTGACGTAAGTAAAGTTGGTGTGTACTGGGTAAATGCATGATGTTTATCTTGTTTCTTCCAAGCAATGGATAAAACAAAAACTATAATAATAAGAATTAAAAAAATGTCCGTCAGGTTTGGTGCACCAACGTTACTTATAATGTTTTCAAGGGGTTGTGATAACACTGTGTATCTCGATATTGATGAAAAAAACAAATATGCCACAATGGCATCAAAGTAAGAATTTTAGATTAATTTAGTCAAATTTTCAGCACCTGCAATGCTATTAAGTAATTTGTAATTATAAGGCAAAGAGGACTGAGTAAAATTCCAACCCTATTGAGATGTGATATTTACAGAAAGAAAGCTAACTAGTTAGAGCTGGCTCCGCTTCGAAGACCAGCAATCCTTCAACAGAGGTGAAGTTATCGCATTTAAGTGCGTATTGATCTTTCAAATACTCTAGCATTTGTGGAGCACTTTTTTGTAGCGTAACAACTTGAGAAGCCGCTAGCTTGGCTTGTTCGGGTAAATGTGCCAGCCACACAGGCTTGTTATACGCAGGAGCCATAAATTTCTCAGAAACATCTTGCTGCCACTGCATGATATCTTGAATGACAATACTACTTTCTTCATGTTGCCCGAGCTGGGAATAAGCGCTTGCAATTGCTAATCCCGAGGTTATTGCGATTTTAAAACAAGTTTCAAAAAATGCTGGCTGCTGATAGGTCCTTTGTACATCATCTAACAGACGCTCTGTTAAGCGTTTATATAAAACATAAGATTCTCTCAAACTTTTGATAGCACTCATGCTTGTAATGGAGTCGTTCACGCGCAGTGCCGCGGCAAGAGTCTGCATATTGGCTTCAAATTTTGTTTCTTGCACCAGAGCCTGGTATTGCTGAATCTCATCAGTATTCGCTAGTAAGTGATCTAGTTTTACATTCATGTTATGAAGCTGAGATTGCATTTTATTTAGCTTGTTAATCACAATTGCAAAACCAATTGCGGATACTGCCAAATTTGCACCTTGCATTAGCATTGTCGCTTGCTGCATTGCCTGAATCCCGTTGAGCAAATGCTGGCTTTGTCCAACGGTTTCACCAACCTTAGCAAGAGCTTGCTGATTGTTTATTGCTACCGCTTTGATTTGTTCAAGAACTTGGGTGGTGGCCTGCTGGCTTTCTGGAAAGCGCAAGTGTTTAACAATTGAGCCTGCTTTTGGCAGTCCTGATGCGACACGAAGTGTACCGCCGCTTAATATTAATTCAGTGCCAATTTTACTTAAAAACTCTAAGGGGATAATTCTTTCAACTGAGATCATAAATCACCAAAAATTTCTGCTGCGACACTATTTGCATTAATACGGGCGCGAATTGCCCCAAGATATGCTGTGCACGGAATGGTCACCGAATAAGCTGTACCAGCCATAGATTGAAAAATACTACCAATCGCAAGCCCCCAGCCAACAACTGGTATTGCTGCCGCGGCTGCGCGACCACCAATAAAGCCTACAGCAGCAGTAATTCCGAGCGCTCTCAATATTTGTGGTATGGCGATTTCTGCTAATGCAAGGTAGATACCAGCAGCTCCTGGTACACCAATTTTGAATAATTGATCCATGGCTACATTTTTCCAGTTAAAAGCCTGCCCTGTAGACTCTTCAAGTTCCGCAAAAAACTGCTCCTTGTCCTGCTCGTTCATCTTCTCAACCGCTTTTTTTACTAAAGTCGTAAGCAGTTCCCACTCAATTGTTTCGATTGAATCATTACTTTTAACCTTGGCTCTAACCTTCTTGGCAGCATCGTAAGCGAGCTCTTTGTATTTAACACCATCGCCTCTGAAAAGATTAACGGCTGAATTGCCCCCCATCAGTTGTAGCTCTCGTCCAATTTTCATACTATTTGTACAGGAACTTTCAATGTTACTGGAAATTTTTTCAGCGATAACTGTCGAGATTAATTTTTTTTCTTTTGTGGTTGCCTGCTCCAGCATTGGAAACAGATCGTGGTCATCCAAAACTGACTGATATTTTTTATGATCGGTGCTCATCGTTATTTTTGTCCGTGACTAAGCTAGAAGATTCCGCTTAATATCAGAACACATTGCCTAAGATTCAAGCTGTCATTAATTATTTCTACTGCTATATCGGTAAAATATGAGTTGAATCAAAATATCACTTGTGTGTGAAGTTCTAAAAAGAGTTTAAACAGAAAAAACTAGCAACTCTATCTTGGATAGCTGTTCCCTGAGTTAGCTCACTAGCGAGCTAGCTTTTCTGATTGGATGAAAAATCACTGGCCTCATTGCTCTCCTGCGTCATAAGTTTCATAAGCTTTGAATTAACAGACAGTTTTTCTCACCCAGAAACTATTTCTTGCAAAATCCCTACATCAACAAGTTGTTTTAAATAAATTGAAGCAGTCTGTCGTTTAGCGAAATTTCGTTCAACCAAGTTGCTATAGTCTGTAGTTTTTTCCATAAGCGTTGTAATCTCAGCGATTTTTTCACAAGTCAATCGTGCAGATTGTTCTACACCTTTGAGCATAAACAGAAGTCAGTTTTTCTCGACAGTAACTTGGTTAAGCAACTGGTAGTATTTTTGTTTATTTTTAAGGGTATAGTGGCTTAAACAAAGGATCGGTAAGGTTAGTAAGTTTTGCTCAACCAGATATAAAACATTCAGGATGCGACCGGCTCGACCGTTACTATCATAAAATGGATGAATCGCTTCAAACTGACAGCCATTTTAATTAGTGGATCTAGGTCATCTTCGCCATGGATAAAGCGCTCCCAATTAGTCAGTAAATCACGAATGACTTGTTCTCCGACGGGAGGAGTATAAATAATGTCACCGGTAGTCTGATTAGCCATGACCGCTCCTAATCCCTTGCGAATATCCATTTCAATGCAGAGTGGTTCTCTCTCTAGTCGGATAAAGCCTTGGTTGAGTGCAGTTCTGTAGCGCAGCGCTTCCTTTGCCTCTAGATCGGCACCTCTACTTTCTTCTGCATACTGAAACAGTTGACCGGTCGTAGTCACAATATTCTCAATTTCTGAACTGTCTTTTGCTTCCAGCAGTGGCAACAAGTTAAGCAGCATGCTCTGGTTAGGAATAAGCTCTCCTGTTTTTTTGAGTTCAGCGAGAGCAGTGCGTGCTGCAATACAGGCTTTCAAAACAACCTTTGTCTCCAGCAGATCTTCGTCTGGTGGGAGGTGGGCTGCTTGGCCCGCCAGTTCATGTTTATTCTTCCTAAAAAAACCGATATAGCGCTTTCAAATCAACTTATGTCGACAGTGTCGACATATCAGAAAATCATATTGATCAAAATGACTGGTTTCAGCACATTGCGCGATGATTATCTCCATGATTGGCCAGTAGAGTTTGTCCGAAAACGGCTGTGCTTTTTCGGACAGAAAATCATTAGAGCTTTTTTTATTAAACCTTAAAAAATAAAGTCTTATGGTTTATTTAGCTAAGTTTGATAGATTCGAGGGTTTGATTGGTTCTAGTTTAAGAACGGTATCAATTAACAGCTCCTAGGAATCAGCACCTAATTTTCTGTAAGCTGCTGATTAAAATAGCTCAAGATTGCACTATTCCCCAGCACTGTAATTAAGATGGTTTTAATTGATTGAAAAATATAGCCTTTAAGCCTTGTCGTATGATTTGACTCCGTTGAGCTTCAGCCTCTCTTTATTAAATTTTCCGTTCGAAAATATACAAAAACATCGGCAACTTCCATCGCCAGTTTGCCTGCAAATAGCAAATTCAAAAGTTGGTCAGCAAGCAGGACGAAACTTGAAGAGGCAGAAACGAATAAGATGAAGCAGAAACGAATAAGATGAGGCAGAAACGAATAAGATGAAGCAGAAACGAATAAGATGAGGCAGAAACGAATAAGATGAGGCAGAAACGAATAAGATGAGGCAGAAACGAATATGATGAGGCAGAGCAGCCGGGGAAAACGTAATTCTGCCACGAAAAACGCAATTCTGCCTGGGAGCGTTCGCGTTTTTTTAGAGGAAACTGCTCGCCGCTCGTCAAATCAGACAGCGACTATACCCTCCACTTCTTAATAAATATAAACCTATAAAACTTATAAGACCTATAAAACTTATAAATAAATATCATATTTTGATTTTAATTTCAACAAGAAATTGGCGCATTAATATGAATGTTGAAGCGATGAATCGGTGCGTTACAGATAGCAGTGCATGTGAATTGATTGAATATTTTCTTAAAAACGTTGTTCGATATGATTACAAAGCAACAAAATATCTACTGGAAGTGAACCAAAGAAAATCTAAATCGTAAAAAATAAAATACTTGAGTATTGCGATCGGTGATCAGACTGCTTTGCAGAAACTGAGTAAGAAATATACTCCTTAGAGCACACCTCTCCGCCCTTTTGGCGTAGGCTTGCCTACGCCGCAGAGCGGGAAAACCACTAGATCAAAGGAACGAGGCTAAATAAGTGCTTGGAGTTCCCGTAGCAGTGACAAACAAGCCTTTAATTGCCCGAGTAGCGGACACATGAAGTAGCGCCCGTTCGTTGAAATCATTGTCTCTTTGTTCCACCGGGTCATTACTGTTTCCATTGCAAAGTGGAATGACGCCGTCACTGACATTGATAATGAACAGATATTTAAATTCCAAGCCTTTGACCCTGTGCATGGTTGCAACTCGTAATCCACTTTTATTGCTATCAGCGTTCTGTCCGGACAAAGAATAGGTTTCAATTCCCAGGTCATTCAGCTGTTTGGCATAGCTATTACGAATATATTTGGTTCGGGCTACCATACAGATATCTTTCAGTTCAATATCTTCTTGCTGTAATAACTGCTGAATGGTTTGCTGAACAAAAGTAACCTCTTCACCACCGGTGCTGAACAGCTTTACCAATGGCTGTTCACCATGAAACAGCGACAAATAATCATGCGACTGATCTGCTTCGCCATCTAGGTTATCTACTTCAACGTTATTTAGAATACTACTGGCAAAGCGGCGGGTTTCTTCTGTGGTGCGATAGTTAATTTTAAGCTTTTGCGAACGGCGACCACGCACGTTGATACCACAATGACTCAATACTACTTTATTACGATAAATTCGCTGATGACCATCGCCAACAATAAACATATCGTTGGCTTTTTCAGGGATGAGTGCTCGTAATAGAGTAAATGCTTGTCGGCCCATGTCTTGAGCTTCATCGACAATAACTGAGCTATAGGGTAGAGATAGATCCCGCTCGCGAAGCAATTTGATAGCATCCATCATGGCATCGGCCACTTCACGAATCCGCTTGCGGTTCATCTGATTGCGATACTCTTCAAAAACTGGCCAGATTTTCGCCCGTTCAATACGGGTAAGCGGTGTACCTCGACCAACCCTGCTGATCTTGAAGTACTCTTGGCGACTTTGCACATCATTTTGCTGCACAACATGATGCCACTCTTCGCGGTAAAACTGATCTTCAAGGTTCAGTTCAACTGGTGCTTGATCCAGTGCAATCTTCCAACATTGCTTACGGATCTGATCCTGATCGTAAACCACTTTAAAATCATAGTTACACCGCGATAAAAAACGGCTCACCCAGCTATCAATATTCACGACTTCAATTTTTGCTAACTCAGCTTCTGAAGCAATTTTTTTCAGACTATGTTCAATATCCAGCGCCAGATTTCGAGTAAAAGTAGTGAATAAAACCTTGCTGCCAGAGGCATTAGGAATTGCTTTAGCTAGTGCCACTGCACGGTGCATGGCCACCACCGTTTTACCTGTACCTGCACCACCCAACACTCGGGTTGGGCCCTTGTTGGATTTATTCACCAAGTTTCGCTGACTTGGATGCAAAAACACTCGCCATTTTTCCAAGGGCGCATTAAGCATTTTCTGCAAATCTAGATCATCAGTTACCAGTTTGAAACTGCGTTGGCTGACAGCACGCTCCAGTGCCGCAGCATAATCTTCGGTATCAACCGCTTCATCAGTGCTTTGGTTGTATTGATTTAACAGCTCATCGTAGCTGTCACCTGCAGCAAGAAAAAATAGTGGTTCATAAGATTCAGGCGGCAAGCGGTACTCAAGTTTGTCTAGTTCTCTATCACTAGTAAGTGACATAACAGTATCAATAAAAGCATCTGGCACACCAAGAGCCAGAATCTGCTCACAGCTGTAATCAGCAAACAACGGTGTAACTTCTGCCGCCACAACAGGCTGGGGTTTTGCGATTTGTTCTGGCTCAATATGCTGAGGTGGTGGTGTTTCACTGGCTTGTTGGTAGCTGACATCAACAATTTGAATAGCACCTGTAGAGCGGTGAATTACACATTCATGACGCTCAGCCCAGCCATAGGCCTCATCATGATGATCCACCCACATCAACATGAAGATATTGCCTTGTTTTGGCTTAAGAACGATGCCTCGATAGGCATAGTCAATACGTACTGAGAAAACATCTTTACTTCTGGCCTGGATAATTTTTTCATAATTAATCGCAGAACTAGTCGGGTTTTGACGAAATTTACTAATAAATTCCTGAACCTTTTTTTGTTGTTTTTTCGGTATTTTTGCAAATGCGGATAAAAAATCAGCAGCAATTGCAACTTTTGGCATTTCAACAGCAGTCATTATTTACCCCACAAGTTCTTTTAATTTGGATAACGTGGTGGAATTAATCTCACCTTCAACACATTGCCAACCTAAATGGTTGAAAATTTTCTCGGCATCCAATAGCAGATTTTCAACCAGTGCAACTTTTTGCTCCGGCCAGGCAAGTTCGGCTTCAAATACCAAAACGCCCTTCTCATTCATTAATGGATAACCAATTTCCGGAACCGGCAGCTTGCTGGCTAGCAACTGTTGCAAGTGCTCTGATTCCAATAATTCCAGCTCGATAATTTCTTGCCACCTCGGATCCTCTGCCACTTGTAATGTGCCAGATGCTAAAACCAAAGATCTAACCTCACTTCCTTCAGTAAATGCATCAGCCTGTTCAGTGGCTGGCTGCTGCGGATGAGCAGATTCTGAACGTAATGTTTTATAAGAGGTAAAGCTGAAATCAGGTAAAAACTGGCAGATATTCACCAGTTTCCAAAAACCATTAAGTGCCCGTTGGAAACCTTCGTCTTCAACATATCGATCATCAAAACTGACATGCAATCGCATAGAGCGCAGCAAATATTCATAGTTTGACTGATTCTTCACCATGTTGGTCAGTACATGCATCAGCGGGGCTTCTGGCATCACCGCAGCAATCTCAACAATTTGATTTTTTGTAGAGGTCCGCACGGCATCTAGTAAACCGCCGAAAAAGCAGTCCTGACCAGGGCATAGTTCCTGGTAGCGATCCGACGAGGCGTTTTCACGCATTTCATATCCAAAGCGGTGTTTTACCGAATCATCTCGTGATTTCATTAATGCGAGCCAGTAAAAACAGCTAGCAAAGCCTGCTTGCTGGTAAGTTCTGGTCATAGAATCTGGTTGGTGCAACCAGTTTTTTAACAGCATCCAGTTATTTTTATTTTCATAACTGTCGCGCAGTATGGCGTAATTGCCACCTAGCACTTGATGCTGCTTACAGATCTCGTCTTTTTGCTGAATTTCAGAGCGATGCTGAGTAAGAAACTCCACAAAATGGCTATTTTCTGTATTGGCTAAATCATCCCAGCCCAAATTCCAGACCTGATAGCGACCACTGTTCAAGATAGCGGTGCGCTTACGGACGTCATCATCAACAATATCTCTGTGATATTGATAACCATCCAGATAAACCGCCACTGGCTTGCAGTTCATATTACGATTTGCCGGATAGAGCACAAAATCGGCTTCGGTATTTACATGCACACCGTCACTGGCACCTAGGTGGACATGCTGCAACATTTCCCAGGCAATAGTGTCATTGTGTTTAGAAGAAATACTCCAGCCGGCCTTGCCACGCACATAATCCTTATTAACTACAAATTCTTGATTCGATTTGCTCAAGCTATCGATAAACAGATCTTCCAGCTCAGAGTCAGACAGTGACTTAACAGAAATATCTGAAAGGGAATTAATCTGTTTTAACTGACCACCACCATCAAGAATCGATTTCAGTAAATTACTCGCTCGTTCGCGGGAGATAGCGCGCATACGTCCACGCTCCCGGTAAGCGTAAACGCACTTGTAACAGCCGTCCTTGCCATCAAGAACACACTCACAGGCATTTAAATGCTGCAAGGTCATATCCAGTAAACGCAGCAGATTTTCCGGTGTTTGCATAAGTTCTTTTAAGGCACCAGTACCACCAGGAATTGAATCATAAATCACCAGGTAGTAGCGATGGCTAGCACCAGCATCTTCCGGTTCGCGATATACCGTTCCCTTCAGATGATCCACGCTGCCTTTGAAATACAGCTTCATTCCAAGCTGCAAAGCCGCACTCAATGAGGCTTCGGTTACCTCACCAGTAATCCTATTACTGACCGGTAAAAGTATACGAATTGCCTCTGATTCCAGATGACGGTACAGATACAGGCAAGATTCAAACTCTGCTTCTAGTTCTGAATTACGATATTTACATGAAATATCATGTTCGAATTTATCGAATTTATAGGGTTTGCGGACTTTCCCGCAGTCTTTACACACGTCAAAACCGCTTTTTTTCTTTTTCTCACCTGCCACTTCAAAGGTTTCAGCATCATCAATAGCACTGCCAAAGTTAATGTCGCGTAGCGCAACCCTATTTAAATATTCAAAACCAAAAGGTACATCTTGGTTTTCAACCTGATAGGCATAATTAATATGCTCAGGCTCAAAGCTCACCAGCATCTGACGCTGGAAAAACGATGGCTGGCGCATGTCAGAATCATCAGAAATTCTGCTGTCGCGACTGCTGGAACGAGCATAGACTTGACGCAACATCAGCATTTGCATCTTACGATCTGGATCACTCCAAGAGGGATGGCCACACTTAGGGCAGTCAGCAAGATGATCCGTATCCAATTGAACACTATGATTGCAGTGGCTACAGATACGCCAGGTTTCGATTTCAGAGACTTTTAAATCAATCTGATCGATTTCTACTTTGTGGCCACCAGCGTAGAAATGATTTGAAGGCGCAAGCTCAGAAATAGCAGTGGCTGCAGGGCGTTCATATTCGAAAGTTTGGGTATTGAATTTCTGCTCAAAATTTTCGGTATCTTTTGTTTTTTCATGGCGTTCATTCTTGCGCCAGAGTACAGAGCGCAGCGTAATACCTGCTTCCGGGAAAGCATAATTGGGCAACAAACCTTCATCGGTCATAAAATTGAGTGTGTGCTTGGCATTAATTTGCCGTACCAATTTTAATAATGCATCACGCTCTTTGGTCAAATCATCCAGATCTCTCTCATAATTCAGATCTTTTTCTGGCGATTGATTTAACTTGTCAATTTGCCGCTTCAGTTTATCTGCACGGCTCTTTAATGACTTACGATCTTTAACCAATAGCTGCAATGATTGCTGGATCTTTCCTGCCAAACTGTATTGCTGATCATTACCCAAAATAAAAGTACGCAAGTTCTCTTTTGATCCATCGGATAACTGATCAAAAATACCGGTAAACTGATCGAACAAAGATTCTTTTTGGCTTTCAACAAAATTTAGAAAGTTATAAGGATACTGGTCTTGTTTATTCGCTTCAGTCGCATTCAGCATATGCTTAACCATTTTGCTGATAGCTTCAGGGCCAACACCACTCTTGATCCAGCGATCCATACAAAAAGCGGTCAGCTGACGTTGTAAAATGGCCGAAGCATCGAGGAATACTCCCGGTGCAGCCACACTACCCGCCATCATTTCTAGAGGGTCTTGGTAAAAATACAGATCATGAGGATTACCGCCCGCCACGGTCATATTAAAAGCATTGCCGTCCTTTCGTCCTGCACGACCAATACGCTGCAAATAATTAGCTTGTGCCGGCGGAACTGAGCACAGTAATACCGATGATAAATCACCAATATCAATACCCATTTCTAGAGTTGGCGTGGCAGAGAGTAAATTGATATCCCATGGCTGCTGATTTTGGATAAACGAGTTTTCGGTAGCTTCCCGCTCTTTTCGTTCCAGCAAACCGGTGTGCTCAGCAGCATTAACCCGGTGCACCTGAGCCTGTGCCCACTCTTTTTGTAATGGTGCTAATTTTTGGGTCATTGCCCCAAAACACTGATCTCGCTGACAAGGCATACCTTGGTAATAATCCAGAGCCTTTTTTGCTACTACTTGAGTCTCGTTACACTGATCACAACCAATAACATCTACTTGTTGGCGAATGAACATGGCATTTGGATCGATCGCCCAAACTTTTTCGTCCTTAGCATCGAAATCATTTACCACCCCACACCGCTTTAACTGGCGCATAGCGCTGCTGTAAATGGTGGTGGTATGGTTACTAATTAATAAGTTTTGTTCTTTTTCAAAACATTTAACTACCCATTGCTGATGCCAACTGGGGCGGTTTTTTGAACCAAGTAAATTGTCGAAATTGGGGGTTTTTCCAAAACACAAAAATGCTGGTGTTCGGGTTTTCTTACCCCAATTTGGCATAAAGCGTGAGGTAAAGAGATTAACCTTGGTTAGCCGGTAAGTTTCACCACCATCTTCTATATAAGCTTTTAATGCATCGTGATAAACCGCACCTTTATGACGCATTTGTTGCAGCAGACCAAGTAAAAAGTGCTGCACATCTTGGTCGTTGACACCACAGTACTCTGCGCCCAGCTCCTCAGTGAGCTCTGCATGTAAGCGAGAAGCGATTTTAAAGAAATCATCATCACAGAAATCAATCGCCAGCTCATGACTACGTTCCAGAGTACGGCCAAACTGTGAACGCATTCCCAGCTCGCTAATGACCTCCCAGCTCAAACGGAGCCCCACTAGTTGTGCCAGGTTGCTTTCCCTGCCCAGCTTGCCATTACCTTCATGGTCAATCAGCTTACGGTAGTCATCTAACCACTCCATATTGGGCGCAATAAAATTCGCCACAAAATGTTCATCGCTACCTGACTGCAGCTGACCGTGTTTTATTACATGATCCGTTAATTCTGCCGCACTAATGCCGTCATGCTGGCTGGCAACATTCCCGATATGACCACGAACCATTAAAGGCCAGGTCCGTGCGGTAAAAAAGCCCGCTCTATGGGCTGCATCCTGTACCGAATCAGAAAATGCAATCAGTTTTTTATTGTCGTTAAACCGACTGGCATAGATCTGGTTGATCGCTACGCTGGATAAAGTAGCCGCCCGGGCACCCATTACTGACAGGCCATTATTGCTATGGCAACAAGGGCAGCGGTTTTTAAATTGCGGTCCATGTTTTTCAGAATCACTAATTAAATCCGGAATAAAGATCCGTACTAATTTAATTTGTTCACACTGGTTACAGTGGCTGGCGCCATCTCCATTTAATTGCAAACACTGGCAGCATAATTTCATCACCCGAGCTTTTTCAGGTGCTTTGGTATCATCAGCTAGCGGAAATAGAATTCGGATATTATGATTTCTAGCAAAAAACATCCGGTAAAAAGCATCAATATCGGTTTCGGGGGTATCTTGAATGCCGTTGAAAAAAGTGCCCCACCCCGTTACATGGCAGTCACGGCAATTAATTACCGGTAAATAGTGCTGCTCTAGGTCATGGGCCAGATCATCGACAAAATTCAGTTCAGGCTGCAATGCAACGCTGGCTACCAAGCGACGTAGTTCACGTAGCCATAATTGATGACGAACTTGTAGTAAAGGCAATACCGGACGGGGATTGCCTTTGGCAACACGTTCTTGCTGGCTGGAAGGTGTTTCAGCTATTGGGCTTCTGGCAACCGATACCAGACTGACAAAGCTGTCAATCACCTGCTCAGCTTGATACTCATTTATTGCTAGCGCCGGGCTGACCTCGGCCACTAATGAACTAATATTTCTCAGCTGGCTATCGAGCATTTGCAGCAAACTTTCGAAAAAGCTGTGGTTTTTAATTGCTTGACCCAAAGCAATCCGATCAGCACATCCCTGATCACTTTCCAGATTATTATCCAGCGTCAGTTTTAGTTCAGGAAACCACAGCGCAATCTGTCGGTTCAGATAGGCCACTTCATTTTTTTCTATTCCAGTAACCGTCTGATAATCTAGTCTTTGTAGCTGATCTATTCCTGGGTAGGCAAAGTAACAAGTTTGCTGTCCCAATAAATATTCACTGTAGTGATAACGGTCTTCTTTAATGACTGCATTTTCATCAAACTGGCTGTCGAAAATATTGCCGGCAAAATCCAGCAATGGTTGAAGTTGATCACCCACAGTAGCCGAGGTACCAACACAGGCAAAGCTGTCATCTTCAACACTTAGGTGATATTTCAGGCGGCGAATTAAACACGCTAAGTCAGATCCTTGGGCACCATCAAAAGTATGTAGTTCATCCACCACCAGATACTGCAAAGTGCCAGGCTGATTATGCTGCCATAGGCTCTGATCTTCAGGCCGCATCAGCAAATAATCGAGCATTTTATAGTTGGTAAGTAAAATATCTGGTGGTTCTTTCCGCAGAGCTTCCTTATCAGTAATCACTTGTTTGGCGGTCATTTGGCTACTATTTTCATCCGATGAATCACCACCGACAAATAGTCCAACACTCACTTTGCCCGTTAGCGCTGGGTTTTCAGCAATTACCTTAGCAAAGCGTTTTGCTTGGTCAGTAGCCAAAGCATTCATCGGATAGATGATGATCGCCTTGACTCCCTTACTATGACCATGCTGACTATTGCTTTCAGCGCAGGCATTCACGATTGGGTACAGAAAACACTCAGTTTTACCCGAGCCGGTACCGGTAGCAACCAGTGTTGATTGTGGTGGTCGCTGACCTAACCTCTGATAGGCTTGTGCCTGATGGGCATAGGGTGGAAAAGGTAAATTAAAATGCTTAAAAAATTGTAGTGATAAATCACTTTGACGAAATGGCAACTGAATCGACAGATAAGGCCCTTTAACCAGATTTTTTTTATTATTTAAAAATGTATCCATCATTGAATAATCTGGCTGGTTAAAGCACGGGCTATTCATAGTAAACGCTGACTTTACATATTTCTGCAGGCCGCTAATGACCTGTTGACTCAGTACTGAGGGTAACACGCTAATCCCCTGTTTTTATTTGATTGATCCCAGGTGCTGCCCGGAAATATTCTGAGATAGCGATATCTCAACCTAACATCAGGCGGCCATACCAACAATTACTGCTTTGGCGGGAGAATGATTCCTCAAAAGCGTTAAGCAGCGCTTTTGAGGTAATGCCACCAATGTGAATTTAATTCAGTATTTTTCCTGATAACCTCGTCAGGAATTGACGAGGCTCAGCCATAGGAAGGTAATTTATGCTTACCCTCCCATTTTTATTTACTAGTCTTTGAGCCTCTGCTCAAAATTGGCCCAGACTTCCTCGTAATCCAGCTCTCGGCTGCATTTATCAAACGGGGCGATATATTCAATGGTGCGCTCTACTTCACCGCCGGGCAGAGTGTTATCGATAAAGGTTTTACTGACGCTACCGCGCTGTAGATCGCAGATGTTTTCCCAACCAATTTTGCCATGGGTTTCAAACCATGGTTGCTCTTCAGAACCCTCTCCTTTGGTTTTATCAGCAAGCACACCATCGATGACTGATATGCTATAACTGCCGTTTTTCTTAAACTTTCGGTCAAGCCCAACCCCCACCAAACCTTTGGAAGCGGTAAAGACAATTCGTCCATTGCGGTCATACCAGGTATCGGCTTCATACTGGCGCATTACCGGGAACTGAACCCGATAAATGGTTTTGAGCTCTTCCAGCGTCATTTCCAATGCCATAGCCACCAGCACATCAATCTCAACCAATGCTTGGCGACGCGCATAGTCAGAGCGTAACGCACAATTACGCTGCCATTTGGGCGTTATGTCTTTAAGAAGCTGATTAGAAAGACGAAAATCTTTTTTTAACCAGTAGTTATTAAAAGGTAGGTGCTCAAATAGACTTTCCCAAAGTTCTTTGTAATCAATAGTTAATGTTGTGAGTAATAAAAATCGCCTTACGATCTCTTTAGCATATTTGCTGTTTTCAATTAGAGGAAAGTCATCTAGCATTTGATGGAGGTTAGCTTTGCCCGTTGATTTACACATAAAATCAAATGGTAAAGAAGCTGCTGCTGCTGCCACAGTAGTTAATAAAAAATTATCTTTGAAAACGTAAGTACGTACTGCGTTAGTATGCGACGTCCCTTTTAAAGAGATCATTCCTATCAAAGTTCTTTCTTGAGTTGGATTTAACATACCTCTTAGCGCTAACCGATAATAATCCGTTACCGGCCTTGGGTTGGGTTTATCTTCAGGTTTGCTACCAGCGGCTTGCCATTGTTGTAGGTCTGCATCATCGATCCATGGCACTTTTGGCGTACGCTTTAGATACTCAGCAGCATCACAAGCTGGTACATAGTTGGTACGTGGCAAATAATCATCAGGCAGATGGGTTAAGTCCAAGACATCGTAATCACTATTTAACTTACAAGAGGCTCTGGGCGTTTTATTAAATGGATTGCCAACGAAAAAATGAGGTCCAGATAATACCATTTGGCTAGTTTTTCTGCTGAAACCTGTTTTTCTTTCAATAGTTTCATCTTTTTGAGCATTAGTTTCATGCCACATTTCTAAAGACAAATAGGTGCCAGATAAATTAGCTAGCTTATGTGGCTGCTTTGCAAATTTTCGCAGTACTGATATTAATTGTTTTGTATGCAAGGAAGGCAAGCGAGCAGCTTCAAGCTTTGTGCCTTCTACATCATACAACGCTGCAAATAGTGAAAGAGTTTCATTGTCAATAGTGATACAGCGTTCTGTATGGCCTTTAGTTTCCCACTTATTATCTTCACACTTTATGGTTGGAACCATACCATGACAACTTGTATGGCATTGGTCGATTGTATCTACTGCAAAAATGTTAGAAATATGTAAAAATTCAATATATTCACGATCATATGAGTAAATATTAGAGCTAAATTTTGCATGGTGGTCCACCTCTGCAAATAAGCTCAGCTCATTTTGCAGTTGGAAATGTGCTCTTAAGCGAGGGTATATTTTTTCTCGAAAAGTACCACCTTTAGGATCGTCATAAATTCCTTCTGGGTGCAGGAAACCACTCACTCCCTGCTGGTTTCCAATCATCCAGGATTGCGGCAAAAAGCATTTATATAAATTGGTTTGAATGCCTTTTAAATCTGGATAGTTTACTGCGCCATTCAAGAAGTTTTTAGTTGCGGCATCACCTTGATACTCTTGCAGATAAGCGGCCTGCAAGTTAGGAATGTTCTCAAAAGTCTCTGCACGAAGATTATTTAGTTTGGACGCACTGAGTTTGCGAATGACAAATGATGGTTCATAGTCGCCCAGTATGCCACCTTCTTCCCATTCAACCTTTAGCCATGGCGGGTTACCAAGAATCAAATCAAAACCGCCCTGGTCATGGAAAATATCAGCAAACTCCAGCTCCCAATGGAAGTATTTATACTGGCCTGCCAGCTGATTGATAATTTTAAGCTGTGGTATTGCCTGCGTCAGTACCAAGCTGGGTAGACCTTTTTCAAATAAAGCCTGGCCTTTGATGTGATTGGCAGAAGCTGCTGCAGTTTCATTGAACTGAGATGCTGGAGCGTCAGCTTGCTGTTCGCTCGGGCTCTGCTCGGCCAATTTGCCAAATGCCAGTATTTCCAACTGGCTCAGCCAGGCTTCACGATTGGGCAGTAACCCGGCCTGATCAATCGGCCAGAACCAAAGCGCACACCAATAATTCATAATGGTTTTTAGCTGCAGATAGGCTGGGCTATTGGCCTGTTGCAGCTGGCTGTCTTTGCTGCTGGTGTCACTGGCATAGCTTGAGACGGTGGATTCTGGCCAAACCTGCAGATTATCCGTCGTTTGCTGGCGGAACTGGCGGCTTTGTTTAACCCAAGCTTGCCATAACAAATCGATTTGTTGTGACAGCTGTTGCAAACGCTGCTTTTCCAGCTGATTAAAGCTTTTGCAAAAATCCTTGCGCCAGCTGGTAATGGTTTTTATCTGCTCTGCCTTAAGGCCTTTGACCACCTTGTCTTTATAATCTGCCATGGCACTGTCTGGCAGCAAAAAGTGATACACCTGCTGTGCTGGTTGCTGGTCAAATGCCAGAGGTTTTGGCGGCAGGTTAAGCCAGCTGGGATCTTTGGCTTTTTTATACTCAAGATCACCGGTTGAGAACACCTGGCGCCGGGCACCAATCAGTGAGTTACCGTTAAACAACTGAAAACCGAACCAGGGGACAAAAGCTTCATCGCTAATGGCATTCAACCATAACGATACTTCAGCCAGTTCTACCGCCACCGGGTTTAAATCGACGCCGAATACATTGTTATCGGCAATAAACATTTTTACCCGCTGTAATTCCCGAGTGTAATCTTCCTGAGGAATTCGCTGATCTTGGGCTTGTTGTTTCAACTCCAGATATTTTTCTGCCAACTGGTTAATGGCTTCATTCAAGAACGCCGCGCTACCCATCGCTGGCTCGCAAACCTTGAGTTGTAAAATACGCTCGGCTTGCGCGGCGGCACTGGCTTTATCATCAGATTGTTCCAATGGCTGCAGCTGAGTTTGATATAACTCTTTCAGCGCGTATTTGACCAGAGATTTGGTCAATACTTCCGGGGTGTAGTAAGAGGCCGATTTCTGACGGTCACGCCCGGCCATCCGATAGATAAAGCGACCTTTGGCATGTTTAACTAGCGCGCCTTTGTTAGGGCCACTTTGGTAAAACACTTTTTCATTTTCATTGTATTCCGGCAACTGCTCAGCGGTGACAAAATAACCGGTATCCAGTTCGCTGGGTTTTTCATCGGCTTTTTTTACTTCAAACAGATCTTTCTTGGCAAAAAAACCACGGTATGACAGCAGTGCTTCATACACTGCCCCCAATTGGTTAATACCCAGCTGAGCATAGGAAATACGTCCGCGACGCTGGCCACGGCCAGATTTTTCCCGGCTTAGCGACATCAATTCGATAATCCGCTGCAGCACCTGGTTGGGAAATACAATATTGCGCAAATAAGCCATACCACTGTCGTCAAACAGGTGACTTTCCAACTTGCGCATGGAAAAGCTGTTAATTAGCGTGCCGTGTTGTTGTTGGAACATCTCATCTTGTGGAGTGTGTTCCTGGCCAGAAAAGCCCTGGCTGACCAGCTTGAATAGCATTTGCAAACTGTCATGCAGGTAGCGGCCATTGCGCGACTCGTCACTGGTGAGATCGATCATCTCTAGTTCACGCAACGATTCCAGGCTGTAGCCCTTGAGGTAGATTTCAGAGTCAATCGGCGCATAACGCAGTTCCGGCCGTGCTTCGACATAAAACAAAAACAACAACCGATACATATAGCGCAGACTTTCCCGCGACAACTGATCAGGGTTGATATTTTTGCCGCCATCGTAGGTAAAGCCTTTTTCCAACAGTTGCCTGGAGGCTTCATTACCCAACAATTCGATAGATTCACGCAGTGCGTATTTCAGGTCTTCTGATACGGAGAAAGCATGTTTATGAGAAGATTCATCCAGCGTGTCTAGCAGGCTACTGCCCTGTTGCGGGCAGATTGAGTCTTTGTGCAGCAGTGCTGCCATTGCCTTTAGCGTATTCGCTTCACGACGGCCAAGAATTTCTTCAATATCGAATCGCAGCAAACGGTTTTGTGCCCATTTGGTGCGATCAAGCAATAAACACTGGCGATTACCTAGCAGTAAAACCCAACGTGGTGGCTCGATGGCGCTAAATATTTTTTTCGACAGGATTTCCTGCCAGTTTAATGAGTGTTTTTGGCCTTTGTCATTACTGGAAAATACCCCGCGTGATTCTTCACTAATATTTTTTAACTGTTCTGGTAATAAAGGCAGAGATAAAGGATCAGCGCAATCGTCGTTAGAGAGATCATGGGCTTCAACCACCCATAAAAGCGGTGCATTATGGGCATCATTGAAAGCTGCCAGCACTGGCAACTCACCCTGATCAAGTGGGACGGTTACCGGTTTAAATTGCTCATTGGCAGGAGAAAAATCCATTGCGGCCAATATGGGCTGCCAGCGTAAACGTTGATTGGCCAATCGCCGAACGGGATCAGTTTCTTTGCGATGCTGATTGAGTAGCTTAAAAAAACCACCGGAAGCACTACTTAATCTAGTGACCGGCGAACGATAACCGGCAGGTGGATTGCCACCCTTATCACGCTCTTGGCGTTCTGCTTCTCGGGCATTATTTTCCTGTTCCAGCCATTGTCCTAGCAGATCCTTGAGGTCATTAACAAAAATTTCACTCAAGTAATGGTGGGAATAAAAATCGTTTTCGTTGCTAATTCCTACCAGTGCCATAACTAATATCCTTCTGAGCCGGTTAATACCGCCACCAGCTGAATATACGGCTGGTCTTCGGTGGTCATAGTGTCTTGTATCCATTGCTGGTATTCATCAAATACCTGCTCAATTTCTCGCTGGCGCTGTTCTTTACGTCCTTCTACCAAGTGCTGTGCTTGCTTGTTATCGGCAAAATTCAACTCCAGCTGACTTATCTGTTTGGATTTTAATTTGGATAACTTTGTTAATTGCTGCTCTAGCTGTTGGCTTAATTCTTTATCAACTTCATTGCGCCGGGTTTTCATCCATGGCTCAGCCATAGCAATTGCTGTTGGTAGTAAATCTTGCTGGCGCTCATGATTGCGCGCTCCGCCTTGGTTAGTGATGACGTCAATATGAAACGGATGCTGCTCTACGAACTCTTCAAATGGTTTGATTTCGGATAGATTTCCTCGATCAAAACTAACCACTAACCACGGGTTAACGACTGGGTGAGATTTACGATTAGGGAATAAGCCACTGAGAATAAAATGATCTTCTTCTGCTTGGAATATTTTCGTGATACGTAAAACAGGTGCTTGGTGACGGCCAAAAGCACATAACATTTTATCGTTTAGCCATTGTGCAACAGGATTGATTGGCCATAAATACTGGATCTTTGGCCATGCTGTTTGTTCACTACGGCAGTTTATGATTTCCTGATTAACCAGTTCCGTTTTATGGCTAAAGCGCAACATATGATGGTTGTCTTTATTGGGCTGAATTTCAGGTGGTAAAAACTTAAAACGCTGGCGTAAGTCTTGTGGTGCATATAGCGACAGGACTTGTTGGCTGCTATCAACCTCATAATTCAGCGTTTGGTTAAGTGATTTTAGATATTTTAATGCCTGTTGGCTGTAATCCATATCGTTTTTGAATAGAGACATTTCCTGAACAGCTTCCTGAGGTTCAGGTTGATGTGCTGTATTGGCAAATAGTGCGGCTAATGGATCTTGCTCAGTGGTATTTTGAGTGTTGTTTTCAAATAGCGCATTTAATACTGCTGCTGGGTCCTGATGGCCATCGTTACTCATCACATCAGCAACTTGCTGCTCTTCTTCTTCGATGCTGTAACGCCGAGTAAATTCTGAGCTATCGCCAATATTCTTTTGTGCTTGTTCGTCTTTTTCAATCAAGACTTCCAACACTCGCATGTCACCTTTAATTTTGCCATTGTCACTTTTGGTGAGCAGATAGCGAATTTGAGGCTGTTGCTGTTGGCCATAGCGATCGATACGACCGTTACGTTGCTGAAAAGCCATCAACGACCAGGGCACATCGAAATGGATCATCTTATGGCTTTGATGATGCAAGTTAATACCTTCTGAAGCGACATCTGAGCACACTAGCAAACGAATAGGGGCACTTTCTTTGCCAAAGTCCTCAACAATCTGCATGATTTCAGTATCTGGCATGCCGCCGTGCATGGCTTGGATGGACTTATCTGAAAGCTTTAAATCATCTTTTAAGTTTTGGAATAAAAAATTTAATGTTTTAATACTTTCGGTAAAAATTACTAATCGATCACTTGAATTATTCTTTTTCCAAGAAAAATCTTTTTTAATAGTATTTAATAGCGAGTGATATTTACTAAAACTATTTTTATCGATATTTTTTAATGCACCGGCAAATGATTCCAGTTCATTAATATCGCACTGTAACTCCGAATCATCTCGGCGTTGTAAATTTTTGATGCGATTTTCGACTGTCGATAAACATGCCATAGGACTGGAAAAGAGTGCTTTTTCAAGAGTAACCTTGAATAGGCGACTGGTATTACGCTGACTGTCCATTGCTGCCAGTTCCAGATCAACCAGACGGCGATAAGCTTCCTCTTCTTCCAGACTGGCTTCACTGTGGATAGGTTCGATGTGGCGCTCGGGAAAGGCTTGTTTCATCTGATCTTTAACATCTTTTTTGAAACGTCGAACTACCAGATTTTTGTCTTTGAAATCGTCATACTGATAATCAGATGGATTAGCTATTGCCGTTGCATCTAGCATGTTTACCAGACTGGCAAAACTTTCTGCTTTTCCATCATGCGGTGTTGCAGAAAGCATCACTAACGTATCACTACGGCGGGCTAATAGCCTAGCTAGCTTACTACGCTGCGAGCCTGTACCCCGCTCTGCCACATTATGCGCTTCGTCGATGACGATAATGTCCCAATAAGCATTCTCTAGATAATGGCGGTATTCGACATCTTGTTTGATGGTATCAATTGAAACAATGGACTTATCGTAATAATGAAATGGGTTGTGATTGGTCGGTACCCTATTACGAATTTTCTGAATGCCAGTTGAATCAAGACGGGTCAAAGGAATAGCGAAACGAGACCAAAGCTCTTTCTGAAATTGAGTCAACATAGACTTTACGGTAAGCACTAAGATGCGTTTGCCTTTACCGCGACGAATTAATTCAGATACTAGAATGCCCGCTTCTAGAGTTTTTCCCAGGCCAACTGCATCAGCAATTAAAATTCTTTGTCGAGGCTGTTGGAGTGCTATTTTTACTGGATCGAGCTGGAATGGTAGTGGGTCCATCGCTGCTTTGTGACCAAGATGAACTCGCTGATCAGTAGGTAAACGCTGGCGCAGCATGCTCTCGATATACAGGCGCGAAGTTAGATAAGCTGAAGACTCATCTTCTACTAGTTGAGTTTGTGCAGGATCGAGAACATCGATCTGTTGCTCCAGATTAGTTAAAAATCTGCCCTGCTTACCATTTACAAGCTCTGAAATACCTTCGCAAGTCAAAAGATATCCACCATCTGATGTGGGATCGACCTTCTGGATCACCCATTCAGTATCTCTAACGACTACCCGCATACCCGGGGCATAATTGGTTTGCTTATTCGCCATGCTGATACTCATATCATCCGGCTTTGAGCGCCGAAATTTTCGTTAAATAATTGATGGTGGGGTGTTTTTAAATTCAGTTATGACCAAGCTGCGTTATGAATTGCACGAACTTAGGGTTAACTGTTGATAGAATTGACTGCCTAACTAATGCATTAGAAAAATAGGCAGTCATCCCTAGAATCCGCAGAAGTGCCACCACCTGCAAAACAGACAGCTATCTTAGCAGAAGCCACTAAATACGATATAGAACCAAAGCAGTAAAAAAACCGCCAAAGGCGTTAAAAGCAGTGACTTGATAAATGGCATTGGTTCATAGCGGTATAAATAATCTGGTAGTGGTGCCAACCCCCCCCCTGAATCAGTTGAAAAAATTCAATAAAAAATTGACTGACACGATAGCTAATAAGCCAAAAATCAGCAATATTTCATTGATTATTGCGACATAGCCCTATCAAATCATACAAAAAATGAATGTAAAACTCATGTATTCGGAAAAACAAATAGCTTGTTGGCTAGCAACAGACAATCGATTGGAGAACAGGTCTACGTAGCTGGTTATTCAAAGAAAAAAATTCTTTCTCTGCATCCTCTATTGAAGCTACCACTTTAACGACAGTTTTTCAGGAAGGCATTAAGGCACTTGAGGCTGGAAATTTTGAAAAAGCGGCAGAGTATTTTGAAATTTCAAGCAAGGGCGGGAACCTCGATGCTGAGTTTAATTTGGGATTAATGCATTTCAATGGATTGCATTTTGAAAAATCTCAAGCGGCAGCATTTGACCTAATTTTAAGAACGGCAGATAAGGGGCACCCCAGAGGTAAGTCCACAGCAGGAAAAATGCTTATCTCGGGTGATGGTGTGGAGAAAAATGAAGTAATGGGGATTGGTTATATTCTTGCATCTTTGTCTAATGATCATGATGGCCTGATTAGAGAACCTGAGCAGCAAGAAAGCACACGAAAGTTGATTGATAAATGGATTCAAGAGTTTGGAGTAGCGCCGGGGAGCATTTTATTTGCGCTAGATAGACTTTCCCAAAAAGACCAAGAGCTAATACGTCAAGCTAGAGCAGCTGTAAGAACAGAGGAAATTCAAGATTGTGTAAGTGCTGCGATCTCAGGATATGGAATATCAATTATGTTGGCAGGTCACTATCGATTATATTGCGATCTGACAAACAAAATTGCAGCGATAATTAGAGTTAGATCACAAGATATTCATGCAGTATTGCAAGTAGAATTTGATCTAGAGAAAAAACAAGAACAACGGACTGCAACATTTCATGTCGCTGCACTGTCAGGGCAGAGAACAGCTGAAGTAACTTCGGTTATTGCCAACCCAAAAAATATGTATTCTAGAATTGATACTCATGTAGCCAACAGCTACCCAGGAATTGAAAAAGCAGAGGTTACAAAGAAACTCAGCCAAGATGTTCGGTCTAGCTTACTTGCACATGATAAAATTGCTATTAACGAACTAGCGACGTTGTGCGGGCTGTTAGTCAGCGAAAAATCGTTACAAGAAAGTAAGAATATAATTGTTTTAAGAAAAGACAATATAGATATTTTGCAAAGTACAGAGGGTAGATTAAAGCAGATTGAAAACCTTGCTTCTGACGATTCTTCTGCCCGCTACCGGCTAATCATAGATTGGTTAAAATAATGGAAGTTCATTCGCCTGCGACAAGCTCATGTTGCAGGTGAGTACTAGCAGAACGTACCATTTCTCATTTACAGCTGAATGCTCAAATACCATTTTGGGCGCTGGACTACTTCCCAACGATTAAACAAGAATTGACCGGCGGGTATAACAAATTAGCAAGAGCTTTAGCAATCCATAGTTCGGCTGAAAATCGCAGCGAGCAGTAAAAGCCAACCCCTGCTCGCATACGAAATACGCAGATCCTATCATCGCTTGCCGCGACTAACCTCTAAAAGCAATGGGGCCACGCTACGATGAGTGTAAATTCTTGGTAGCATGCTACTTCAAGCATAAACAACATTTCGATTTTCATTATATAACGGACCTGAATTCAAGTCTTAAGCGATTAAGCTACTAGCTTGCCTGCTTATTTCCATACATTTGGTAGATGATGAATATGGCTACAACAATAATCAATGGCGGGAAAGCGATACATACAGCAACAGTCAATACAATGATACCGATACCAATAGCTATACCCAGAAGGTTTCCTAACAAAGAAATCAACATACTGATCAGCCCTTTAATCAAAGGGATTGCCACAAAAAAAATAATCAATAACACAACTACAAGACCAACAATGTACAACATTTTTTACTCGCTATGACTTAAGTTTAAATTACACGATCTGATTTTTTATGAGTGCCTACTGTAGCTTCAGTAACAGGACTCTACCTAACATGCTAAAAAGTATGGTAATACATCGATTTTTGGCGTGTCTCTGGTCGTGAATGCTGCTTTACTTACACACATATGGCTAAAAATGAATTACATATGCACTATTAAAGTTCATAATCATTTATGATAAATAATGTTACATGACCGAAGGCTTGTTTTATATAAGTTAAGTCAGTCAAAGGTTGCATAGCGAGGCTTTCATGATGTTATACGAGAGAGGCAATACTAAGTAAATATTGCTTGTTGTTTTGTAACCATTCAGCATAAATCATATGGCTTACGCTAGTTTACTATTTTGTTTCCGTGACTTACTCGACATTATAAATACGGCATCTTTATTGTTTTTATTGCAAGATAGCGATCTTCTGTTTTACAGCGCTGACACCTCATTTTGACCATCGATAAGATTAACATCACACAGACTTTAGATGATGCAAGGCTGGCGCTAAAGCAAGATCAGTTGATCTCAGCGTCGACCCGCGCCGTCTTTCAAATCATGTTGCTGGTGGTTGAGTTGATGGCAAATAATTAGGACTTAACAGTCGCAATAGCAGCATTCCTCCCTCTCAAGATATCAATCGCAAAAAGTCCGCTACAAGCAAACGCACAATCACCGGTAAAAAACCAGGCGGACAACCCGGCCATATTGGAAGCACGCTTGAGCCGGTTGATCATCCTGATGAAGTCGTCACGCTGCCTTTAGACAAGCGCAGCTTGCTTAAAGGGGAGTGCTGGGAATCGGTGGGTTATGAAGCTCGGCAAGTAATCGAGCCCAGATTATGAGAAATCAGCGGGGTCAACAACGCACGGCGACCTTTCCTGCTGATGCAAAGCGACCGATTCAATATGGGCATTCAGTCATTGCGCATGCAGTGTATCTATCGATGTACCAATTGATTCCTTACGAACGATTACAAAATCAATTTCAAGATATGTTTGGTGTTGATCTGAGTATGGGCACGTTGGTTAACTTTAATCAGCAGCTTGCTGAGCGCTTACATCGTGTTTTTAAGCCATTAGCAATTGAGCAAATTGCTTTAGCGGATGTGGCGTGTGCTGATGAGACTGGCGTCAATATCAATGCATCCCGCCACTGGGTTCACGGCATCTCCAGTACGCATTGGGCGCTATTAACACCCCATAAACAGAGAGGCGGATATTGGCGTGTTACCTCCCTTCAAAGGTGTATTGGTGCATGACCATTGGAGTGCTTATTTGCAATTTGAATGTCAGCATCAGTATTGCAATGCTCATTATCTTAGAGAATTGATTCGTGCCCATGAGCAAGATGATTGTCGATGGGCAAAACTGATGCATGCGCTACTTCTTAAAATCAATCAAGCGGTCACCGATGCGGGTGGTGAACTCTCAGAATCGGCCATCAAAGGGTATCGAAAGCGCTACCGTAGCTTGATTAAGCGGGGTGAGAAAGAAAGCCCGGTAAGACCAAGTGAAGCAGGCAAACGAGGTCGTCCCAAGCAAAGTAAAGCGAGAAATCTTCTGGATCGTTTACGCATTTATGAAGATGACACGTTGCGCTTTATGACCGATGCAAAGGTTCCCTTCACCAATAATCAAGGGGAGCGAGAGATACGAATGCTCAAGGTGCAGCAAAAGATATCGGGTTGTTTCCGATCGGCAGGGAGCGCAGAAAACTATCGTTTATTTAGATCCTATTTAAGCAGTTGTTTAAAGCATGGCGTGTCTGCATCTGAAGGCATTAATTTGCTGGCGAGAAATGAATGGCCTGAATTTATTAAGCAGCATCTGCAGTAATTAGCTTATTGAGCTGAATGGTTACGTTGTTTTTAATTGCCCTAAGCATGCGGCTGTATTTTGTTAGCAATATACTTGGGGTATGGCGAATAATATGATGTACTAGGATAGATAATAGTTAAAAAATAAAATGCATATCCAATTAAGAATTTTTTTCACGCCATAGCTAACATCAACTGCGATTGTGATATGTGGAATAGCAGCGATCGAGTTGGCGGCAACTGCTGAAGCAACACCAGCACTCGCACTCGCAGTAGTTGAAAAAAATGTTATAGGAATTTTCTCCCCGCTTTTCATTTGTGCGTTCAATTCGCTCGTTAGCACCATAAGCGTCTACTAAATGCTGCGCCCGCACGATATCGGAGTCAGCAAGTCTGTATCTTATGCCGGCTGCAATTATGTTCACTTAATCTCTCTGCTGTACTTCTACCATCAACAAATAACTATTTTCAATGAATCTTTGGCTGGCAATCAATATTTTTCAACGCTACTTAGGTTGTTCAAACTTGCCTCTCGATTATCTTTCTGCTGCTGAAAACACCTTAAAAAGGTTACTTTGGATAAACAGTCCAGTCAATAAATTATTTATATTTCTATATAAAATTAACTTAAACATGAGTTTGTAAATAATTCGTGTAATTTTATGAAAATCGGACAACTGGTTATTTACTGAAGAGAGAAGAGTATATATATTATTTGTACTCAATTAATCATCTGATACTTATATCCTTAGCGGATCACTTTATGTGATGCACAAAATTTCTTTTAGGATCTCTCCAAGTCAACGTTTAAGTCGTATCTAGTTAAAATATTTATATAGCGAACGTTCCGTTTGTCGTCTTTTTGTTTTCATTAATAATCCTAGATTCTATTTATGTAATTTATTGTTTTAATTCAAGCAAGCTATTCATTTGATCAATTGTGTATTTTATTTTCATAAAGTGATCCTAGAAAATAAACCGACAAACGGAAAAAACCCTTAATTATAATGCAATTGAAATAAAGATGACGCTTGCTTTCATTTTTTGATCTGGCAATATTTAAAAGCAGTTCAAGGCACCAAAGCACATATCATTTAATGCATGGTGTTTAAATTATTCCACATGACTAGGAGTTATCAATGGAAGTGATCACAGTGTATCGTGATGATGATCTCGACATTAAATTTACTGGAGAATTACTAGCTAGTGTAAAAAGCTGCCTCGATCGACAAAGTTCATCTTTTTCAGGGAGTGTCGGAAGGTGGAGCACACTAACGCTCTATAAAACTCAGGCTGGTAAATATGTCGGTAAAAAAATGGATGAATCACAATGGATAGGAGAAAAAACAAATTTCAGTGCTGCTGTTTTTGATGACCAATCTGAAATATTTAATTTTTTTGGAAGTGGCTGGCTGGCTGGCAAAAGAGCTTTACCACGATGCTGAAATTGAGCATGTTGAAGAAGTTGAATAGCTTACAGCTAAACGCTTAAATTAAAACGAAAATATATCTAAAATGATGTATGCTAGCGATGTGATGCCTATAGTTTTCTTTGACTGACTATAGCAAGCTTCAACTTATTAATTCTATCGGCTGTAATATTTAGAATCTATAGCCGAAAAGTATTCGTACCATTTTCACCTTCTTCGGGAATTTTATATTCTAACAGCAACTCCTTGATGATTTTTTCACCAATAATTCTACCCGGTTTACGCTATTGATCTCGCTGATATGCTGGTAATCTGCCGCGTCATCTACTAACTGTTCAAATATCTCGACAAGCAATGGATCTGCGTCCGGATACTTTTTCCTCAGATAGGTAATGTGAATTAATTAAATCAGGTTTTATTATTCGTCGCTAGATTTTAGCGCTACACTGTTATCCAGATCTGCAACGCTTCTATTAAATTCAACAAACTCGGTAGCCTGATTCTCATACTTTTCTATGGCATTCGAGAGAATGTCGATGAGTGGGCGATTAAGATCATACTCATTAATCAGCTGATCCATCAGTTCTAGTGCCATATCGTACTGCTGCTCACTCCAAATAAACTCTGTTTGAGCAAATAGCAAAATAGCCCTGTTTTTAACATCTGAAAAGTCCATTATTTTTCCCCTTAACATACCGATCTTGGAAATAAGCCTTTTAATTCAAGATGTCGGCACAAATAAGCATATTATGTCAATTTCATGAGTGAGTATACTTGCCGGTCTATTTGTCTCCGACAGGTTAAAAATCCATTAAATTCCTAACTCCGTTGCGGAAGCGACTGACAATTCATCTGCATGAGCTTTCCGGGGATCCATGCCCTGCAACAATTCCTGCTCGGAAAATGGCAGCTTCTTACGAGGCGTTTTATCTGGGTTCGCTTTGATAATAATTTGCTGGCCAATAATCTCGATAGTGATCGGGCTATTTATTTCAAGGTGAACTGCGGCGAGTAACTTGCTGGGCAATCTTACAGCTGCACTGTTGCCCCAGCGTTTAATTTCACTTTTCATCATATTGTTTTCTCAAGTTTGGCTAGTTGCTAATTTCGCATTGATCAATGTAGATCTCGAAGCCTCTAACTTATTTAAACGTGCCCGCTTTAGCCTGCGATCAATTTTTAACGTGATATCTGGTGTGTGTTACTTTGTTGAAAAATCATGGTGCCAACAAAATATTAGGGGGAGGATGCATGCAAAATTGCCTTGTGGCTTTTTGATATAAAAAGTTGGAAAAATATACATTATAGGTCACTACTGTCCGGTCATTGAATAGCAAGCCTCAGCTCGTGCTGTAGCGAGGCTTGCACCGGAGGTTCTGTTTCCGGCGGCTTCGTGATCAAATCTATCAAACATCGCCTGCTGGTCAGGTTCAAACTGATAAGCTTGGCAATCCCTTGTAAGGATCTCTTGCTCGTACTTCCAATTTGAGCCAGTCGCAGCAATAAATAACCAATCATTGCTACCAGAATCTGAATCTTCACCGCATTTTCCGAGCGACCTACAAACCGTTTTATTTTTAGGTTTTGTTTGATCCATTTAAAAAATAATTCAACTTGCCAGCGTGATTTATATAGCGCAGCAATCTCTTGTGCCTCACACTTTAAATCATTGCTAATAAATGTCAGTTCCTTGCCATCTTCTTCTCGGATAATCGTTATTCGACGAAGGTTCTGTGGACACTTTTTGCCTGCAAGACCACTTAATTTAATCACTTGATCATGAAGAAGGTTGGGCTGATTGACGGCTCTTTCTTCAATGATTTCATATTTAGCATTGCTTTTCATTCGCCCTACAAATCGGGTGTTTTGCTGGCAAAGCATATAATACCAAGCGTAATCATTGTACGCTTGATCATTCACATCTAACAGCATCAAAAGCGTTCTTAGCCACTTTCTTTCAATGAACAGGTCTTTCTGTAGAAAATATATAAAACGTCTTCTAAACGCAGCTCAAGAAAGTCATCAGACTGCGTTAGCAGCCTGGCAGGACTTGAATGAGCAGAGCAAACGATAGTGCGCCCCAGTTTATATGCTAGTTATATGTTAGAAAATTGAATCAAGTGAGTCTCATCAGAGACGAATGTTTGTTATTTATAAATAACTACATAGTAGTTATATAGTTATGTCGACAAAATCAAAGCTTAAAGTTAGGAAATTTCCTAACTTTAAGCTTAGTTTTAGGAGACCAAAGCTTAGTTTGAGGAAACTAAAGCTTAGTTTGAGGAAAAATCAAAAACCAAATAGCTTAAAGTTAGGAAATCATCCAACTTTTAAGCTTAAAGTTAGGAAATTTACTTAACCGGATATTATTCAGCATTGCCAAGACAATTGGCCGCAACTGTTCAATCGACCAAGAGCCCTGCAAGGAAGCTGACATCGGCAATACCACGCTAGGTGCTTTGGGCGTAATGACTTTGCCTTTACGCTTGAGGATCGGAATATGATATTCCAGAATTTCATGCGCTGAGCGCCGCTGTGCCAGTCGATGGGTTGTGCGGCTGCCAATGATTTCATATTCATCAGCATGAGGGCCTTTTAGTTCGTCGGGCTGAACATGAATGACTGTGACAGGCACCGATTCATCAAAGCGCAAGCCACTATCGCTCACTTCATCGCCAGTACGTTGCTTTTTGGCTTTACCGCGCTGGTAGGTAATCGTTTGCTTTTTTTCGTCTGATGGGCCTGACGTAGACTCTGCTTCCCAGCCGCTTAAACTGTCCTGATACAGGTTTTCAATCAGGCGTTTTTCAGATTTTTCACCAAAAAATTGTTTCTTGAGCCAATCGATGTTTTGCTGCAGCGTGCGAACGCTTTCCTGTAATTCCTGATTATTATGTTCCAGATGACGATTGTTTTCATCCAATACATAAACACGCGCCACCAATTGTTCTGGAGACGCACTTTTTTTACCTGAATACCTTCAAGAATTAATTGAAGATCTGTTGGCGTCATCTGATGACAGAATCCTGTTTTTTGCTGAGGATTAAACTGTCCTTGTTCTAGCCTTTTACTCCACAAACAAAAGCCATCACGATCAAAGTAAAGGATACGAATTTGCGTCTTACGACGATTAATAAACACAAAGTAATCACCGCTGACAGGTGACTGTTTCATTTGTTGTCGCGCCAATGCCGTCAGCCCGTTGAATGACTTTCGCATATCCACCGGTTCAGCATACAACCAGATTTTTTGTTGGGCAGGAAACGCCAACATTACTGCTGGCTCAACTTGAGTTCGACGCCATTGCCCAGGGATAACACAATATTCCAGCCAGGCAGTCGCTGGTTGGCCAATGCAGACAGGTCAGAGTTTTTAAACGAATGAATTAGTGCTTGCCACTGTTTGCGGGAACGACGAGGTTGACGGGCTGCAGACATGGAAAAAACCTTTGTTAATAAAAACCAACATCAGGCTACTACTGGCGGGAGGTCAAAAACAGAACGCCTTCAAATGACCGGTTACCCATTAATCACAGGTTGACAAAGCGTTCTGGTGATTATTTTTTATACAGGGAGTCTGGGACGATATTCCACGGTAGTAAATCGTCAAATGCCTGATGGTCTGCCAATCTTTTTGGAAGCTCTGTCAATACCTGCGTTAACCAGTTGTACTGATTATGCCCACAAGCTTTCGCGGTTTCTGTCAAACTGTAAAGCACCGCACTGCTTTGCGCGCCAGCTTCGGTGTCGCTAAACAGCCAGTTTTTCAGCTAATTACAAACGGACGGATCGTATTTTCTGCGGTGTTATTATCAATTTCTAAATGCCCGTCTTCGCAATAACGAATCAGGTATTTCCAGTTTTTATTTAAATAGCTTAGCGCCATAGCCACTTTATCAGGTTTGTCGCTTTTACTTTTACCTTGAACCTTTTCCGCTTCTTTAAATTTGCAACGTGCATGCGATATACAGCGCAGCGTTTCGATAACATCACTGAGATTAAATGGCAATCATCACAAGTGATTATTACGAAAAATCAAATTGCGGCTCAATGCGCATTTAAAAAATATTGATTACCAGTAACTTAGAAGATTAACTAAAAGTTAGCTGCAATGGCTAGATCACAAGAAAAAACTATTCGCTGTATAGCTAATGGTGTAGTAATTTAACTGGATGGAATTAAAAAATGCAGTAGATTTGCTAGGCTCTACTATAAAAAACTAATTTATGAATAAAGTATTTTAATTTTTATTCATCATTTCAGTAAGTTGATCAGCCATTCCTTTACCAAAAGGCCCTTCAGCTTGTTCTGCAAGTTTTTTTGACTCTTCTGATAATAAAGATTTGTCTGTATCAATAATGATAGGTTCTAGAGAAATTTTTGAACGCTTTCGTTTCTGTGTTTTGGGTTTTAATTTACCAATTTCTTTTAAGTCTTGAGTTAACATTTGTAATCCAATTTCATTTTGAAACAAAATACCTTCTTTTGACCAGTGTAGTAGGCGAGGTTTGGTAAATTGTTGATCAGCAGACAAATAATTAGCTTTTATATGCCGCATTCGAATTGAATCTGGATGATTTTTTAAATCTCGATCGAGATAAATATGCAGCTTAGATTTAGATAGGGTTGAAGATAAACCTGAGCCTGCAACGCTGTTAATTATTTCCTTGCCCCTGGCAACTTCTTTGGTTGGATGGTGCACAACCAATAGTGCTACGTCAGCTTCCTTTGCCAACTTTTCCAATGCAGTTTTAATGTAGTAATCGTCCTTTACTTCATCAGCTGAACCTGTCGCATCACGCAATGTATCTATAACGACCAAATCATAGTTACGTGCTTTTTCGATCAATTGCTGAAGAGCTAAATAAGCTTTTGTTTCTTCGGTAGAATTTTGCAAATGTCCAGCACAGCAAATAGCTTCTTCCTCACCATAAAATGCAACATATTTTTCGAGGTGTATTTTTATTTCTATTGAGAATGCAGCCAAGTGTTGCTTTATGCGTGGGAGAATTCCAGGCACTGTGTCTTCGATTGGCCAAATCAGGGTTTTTAGAGGGGGCTGATCAGATTCAATTAATCCCAATAATTGACTATTAGGTTGCGCTAGTTCATAAGCAATTGACATACAGAAAAAACTTTTCCCTGTGTCTGGCGGAGCAATCACAAAACCGACTGCACCGCGATACAGCCCTTTAAGAATAGTTTCACGACTACTTTGTAGTGCGACTTCTACATCTGTTTCTGAAAAGCGAATTATATTCTGTTTATCTTGTATCTCTGATATCACTACTTAAGCCCTTTATTATCTTCACCTAAATATACGAGCATAACGTCTGCCTTTCCGTTTTCCCGGATTCTTTCTTGTAATAGTAAATTAAAGTCTTTAAGCAATATCTCTTTTTTTTCAATTACTTCACTAAGAGTATTATTGATATGTCGTGACAAATGTTGCTTGGAAATTCTGACTTTATTTGAGTAATAGTTTCTGATTAGATCCGTCAGATATTTACCATGTAAATACTCGCGTTTATGCGCATCAAGCCATTTGGCAAAATCAGTGACACTGTGCTTGCCAGTTAACTGTGGATAAACTTTCAAGAACCGATTGCGGCTGATAGCACCTTCTTGCCGTAGTGAGGCTGTGAAATTTTTATCAACTCCAACAATTAAATGAGTAATTGTGTCATTACGGATTGAACGCTTGTTCTTGACTACTGATGGAACCAGCAAAGGGATAAATTTGCTATCAACAAGCTGAATGCGAGAATGATACTTTGGCAAAGTTTTCCCATCTTTCTCATAGTCAAGCATTAGCAACATTTGAGAAAGTCGTGTCAAACGTTTAATGACAGTTTTTTTATTAGCTTTCTGATTTTTCAGATTGAGAAATTCAAATAGCCGCCCGAAGTCACATAAAAAATAATCATAAATGCCGGTGAAGATTTTTGTATCAAGCATGTTGAAATATTGTTGGGGAAGTTTATCAAGATCAATATCCAACTGAGCTAGTTCGATAGCTTGGCGCAATGTCAAACCGGATAGATCTTTATACATCCCGCCAACACTCACTAGAGCTTCTAATAAATGACGATCATCGGCTAGACAGACCGCGCTGTAAACATCTAATCGGACCGCATCAAATTCGCGTTGGCTGGAGCCCTTATTCCAATAATGTTTTTCAATTTTGGTGCTCAGTAAAGGCTTTTCTGCAAGCAACTGCTTCTCGAGCATGTCTTGGTCTGATGAAATTCGATTGATTAGATCACGGGGAATGCGACCAGGCAGGAAAATACAATCCATAAGCGTTGTTGTTGCAGGTGTTTCAGCGAAAGCTTTATTGACTACTTCAGCTGGATAATAGCCACTTAGCAGATCTGCTTGTTCAGTCATTTATATTCTCAGGCGTACAGTACTATTTAAGCATATAGCTTAACTTTAGGAAAAGCGAGTTACGCATTCCTACAATTAAGCTTAGATTTTGAAATCAAGAATTTCATTTCCTGATTTTAAGCTTAATTTTAGGAACTTGTTATACTTAATTTTTACTTTTCCTAAAATTAAGCTACCTATGAAATGTATTCTCTCATGAGAGAATGACTGCTTAGATAAGCTGACTATGAGTTTTGAGGGGCTGGTAATTCTCTTTGTTATCTTGGAAAATCCAGAGCATGTGACCAAGATGCGATGTTGCCTGAATAGTCAAAGATTAGTAATGAGAAATTAAGAGATTGGCGTCATACAACTAGAATGGTTTGGTATTGAATCGATAATATGCATTGGTTAGGTCATTTTCTCATTAGAGTGCTTCCCCCCTCCCCTCTTCCAAATGTACTTTTAATGATGGTAATTGGATTTGCTCGAAATATTGCTTTCGGTTGTATATAGGTAAGGGTGTGGAAATAAATAGTCTTTCTGTGCCCTCTCGTAAGTCATCCCTGAGCCTGGCGAAGCGTGAAATTTTGTTGGCAAGTTGCTATTCGCTTCGCTCATGAGGGATATCTGCTAAAAAAATATTAAATTTGTGTCTCAGGACACAATTGGAAATTTGATTTTCTGGTGTATGTCGGTAATCGATAGCCATATTGAGGTCTGCGGGTTACCTCGTACCTGTTGATATAAAATTTGTAACTCTCTCATGAGAGAATAGAAATACAATGGTCTTACAGGTAACAAGTTTTTGTGTTACACCTAACGTAAATTAAAGTATTAAATTTTCCCTAAAATCTCTTGGTCATGGGCACTTCGGAGACGCAATGCGAATTTACAACTGGAAATAGCTGTAACGTTAAAACGTTACAGCTAACGGAATAAAAGAAAGTTACTTCCCATTTCACGCATGATGAATAAATAAACTGTGTGATTTTGATGTTAAGAATTCTCTCATGAGAGAATTAATGGCAATGATGCAACATCGCAATTTCAATCAAAAATAATCATTCAGGGTGATTTTCTAGTTTAGGAGCAAAATGAGGCAGCACTCTTTTTCAGTGCTATCGCATCCCAACGAAAACTTGCGGCCATGTGTATCATGAAGTAAGTCATCCACCTCACATCAAACTAAGCGATTAATCCTAATGATTTCGGCATGAGCTTAATTTTATCTGTGTCCTGAGACACATGGTCGCAAGCTTACTATTTCTTAATTCTATGTCTAGTAGCCGTAAAGTGATTCCTTTGCATAGATTTTGTACTGTTTGGCCAGTAGCTAACAGTAGATTTGGCTGCTGGATAAAAAGCTATTACATCATCTAGCTCGCACCAGTTTCAATCGGGAGTGAAAGTATTCATCAAGATGTCTTTTGCTAAACAATAACGAAATTCTCTCATGAGAGAATTTTTCTCAATTATGTTGTTTTTGCTTCAACTCAAATTCGGCTATTGATTTTTTTCTTGTTACTCTTGCATAGCATCAAAAAATGAACCTATAATAATTGCGATATAAAATAATTAATGAAGCTAAATTTGGGGAGCATGAACTGATGGCAGGTAAAGTTTTGGCAGTTGCAAATGAGAAAGGAGGCGTTGGCAAAACGACTTGCTCAGTACAACTTGCACTAGAGTTGGCAGAGCTAGGCTTTAAAGTCTGCTTAGTTGATAATGATCCTTCGGGGGATGCGACAACCGCTTTGTGCGGCAATAAAGTGCCGACAGTAATTTGCCAAGGCAACCGTCCTGAAGCCACAGCCAATACAATTAAGCTCTATTCGAAAGACAGTGAGTTTGAGCCGCTGGAAATATCGAAAAATCTTTCTTTGCTTGGTGCTACAGATGCACTTTCGCTGTTGAAAGGTGCAGATATGGAACCAGCCTACGATTTCTGTGACTCGCTGGATATGCTCCGAGAAGCGTATGATTTTGTTCTAATTGACTGCCCCCCATCGTTTGGATTGTTATTTACTGCTGCAATGCTCGGCTGTATTTCTGGCGGAGTTGTTGTTCCTGTAATTCCTGATGACTTATCTTTTAAAGCAGCGAAAAAGGTTAAAAACAGGATAGATCAAATGAATGATCGTATGCATCTTGGTTTGCAAATTGTTGGCGTTTTGGCAAATAAAGTAGTCAATAATCCAATGCCGCAATCTGTTAAGCACTATTTAAGTAAATTGAAAGAAGAGTTTGGTGATATTGCTTTAGATACTCATATTAATCAAACGGTTAAAATATCAGATGCAATTGCGCTGCAAGAAAAAGTCAGCAATTATGCGAAGAAAAGCTCTAAGCCAGCCAAACAAATCACTGCAGTAACTAAAGAAATTCTGACTAAGCTGGAGAGCTAATTCATGACTTCATTCATCAAACGAAAAGAAGCGAAAGACCAAGCTCAAAAAGAGAAAAGTGACAAAAAAATCGAGCGCCAAGTAACAAATCTTGACGACTTTTTGTTAGATCAGCCGAATATGGCTGGAGTTGTAAATATTTATGACCGTCACTTGATTAAAAAGCCATTTAATAAATTCTATGTTGATGATCAGGTTAGAAAAAAAATTGATCCACAAGAGCTCGAAGAGCGGGCTGCATCAATGCGTGCTAATGGTCAGTTGCAGGCAATTATTGTCTATCCTGCCGATGAAGAGGGCCCAAATCGCGGCAAGCACAAAATTGATAAGGGCGAATGTCGTTGGCGGGCATCTCAGTTAATTGAAGGGTTTGAATTGGAAGCGGTTGTTGACCCGCTGGCACCGAAGCGCAACCGACAAAAGAGAATTGTTGGTCAGATTATTGAAAATGATCAGCGGGCCGATCTGCAACCTTTGGAGCTGGCACTGGCCTTGTCTGAGCTGATTGCTCAAGGTTTGAATCAAGAAGAAATTGCTGAAGAACTAGGTTGGATTACGCGCTCAAAAAAACCAAACATTAATAAAGTCAGTCGGATTTTAAGCATTAATAAATTGCCTGAAGAGGGTAAAAATCTAGCTGAAGATGGCGTCGTAACTGATCTGATTACTCTGGAATTTTTGCGCAAGATTTCTGAAATTAACAACAAAAAATTTATGTTGTTGTGTGATCTAGCACGAGAAGGAGAGGGGATTAGTCGCAAGCGAGTCGAACAAGAATATAAGCAGTGTAAAAATGTTTCTGAAACGGGTAATGCTGAAATTACTGTAAGCACTCAAGTTGAAAAGAGCGAAGTTAATCAGCCAACTGAAACTTTCGGTACGCAACGAAAATCGGTAGAAGTTACAAACCAACAATCTGCGACAGCTACTGATAGGCAATCATCGCTCTCTCATGAGGGAAGTATCGATACTTCATCAAAGAGACAACCTTCGAAAATCCAAGCTAGAGATCATGCTACTCAAGCAGCTACTAAAATAATTCCGGAGCTTCCACTATTAGAAGTGGAATGGCGGGAGATGCAGCGTGCGCAACTGCTACTAGACCGCCAACCAGAAGCATCTGGCATGGTTTGGATTAAGCTATTAAAGAGTGGTGATATTATTTCTGCTGAATTAGATGATATTAAAATCAAATCAGTCAAAATTGCTGGAAAATAGTAGGTGGCTGAATTGACTTCCGATATTAAAAGAAAATATTCAATTATTACGGCGATCGCTATTGGAAATATGCCAACACTTTTAGATATTTCTGAAATTACAAAAATACCAGGATCATCTTTAAAGCGTCAAATCTCTCAACTGCGTTCAGATTATGATATGGATATACGCTTTATTGTTGATAGTAATACAAAAGGTCGCAGCGGATATTATCATATTTCTCATTGGGGTGTGTTTGACCGCACAGAATTTTTAGTGCGTTTTTCCAATGTTTTGGATCAGTAATGAAATATTGCCTCGCTGATAATATCGATCAAGCATTACAAAACCTACAAGCTCCAATTAAAGCAGGTATCAGTGATATGCAAATTGCTGAGACATTATTTTTCTTGTCACAACAGAAATTCAGTTCATTGCAGTTGGCGCAAATTACTGGAATTAAAGACTATAAAATTCGACATTATATCCGCATTGCCAGAAAACTAGTTCCAGAGGTTAAATTGCTGCTATATAAAGGTAAAATAACTTTTTCTATGGCGCGTGTACTTGCCTCAATTAAAGATGAAGAGCAAGAAGATCAAGCGCGTAAAGCATTGCGTTTAGGCACCAGTGTTCAGAGATTTCGAGACAAGGTAAAGAAGGGACCTGAATTTGAAAATCAAAAGGATAAAGAATATTTTACTTCTCTTGCAGCAAAACTTTCAGAACAAGCAGGTTTTCCAATTAAAATAATTCCAGATAAAAATAATAAAAATTCAGGAATATTTTCAATTCAATTTTCTGATCTTACAGGTTTTGATGCGATCTGCCATCGAATGAAATTGAATATAGAAGACTTATAGCTAGTTAGCAGAACAAGTCGTATATCAAGAATGACAACAGCGGTATTTTTCAAGGTAGTTGTCCCTTTTTAGATTAATTTATACCCGCCCTTTCTCTTTCTGGATTTAAAGCGACTTCATTTATATGGCTCCAATCCCTGATTGCGCCTGGCCATCGCTCTGGATGT